>NZ_BCBG01000030.1:0-68835 GCF_001320485.1 Pseudomonas sp. NBRC 111130 | reverse complement strand
AGTCAGCCGCGAACTATCTGATTCTTACCCTGCCGCTTGGCCCGGTACATCGCTGCGTCGGCGCGGGCGAACAAGCTGTCCAGCGACTCGTCTTCATCCGTCAGCCCGGTCAGCCCCTGGCTCACCGTAACGTTGTACACCTCATCGCCATGGCTGAAGCCCTGGCGCTGAATTTCCCGCTGCAACCGCTCGGCAATCTGCTCGGCGACTTGGGCATTGCAGCCCGGGAACACCGCCGCGAACTCCTCACCGCCGATGCGCCCGAACAGGTCACCGCGACGCAGCACGGCCTTGCCGCTGTCGGCGATGCGCTGCAGCACCTGGTCACCTTCCTGGTGCCCGTAGCTGTCGTTGATACGCTTGAAGTCGTCGATGTCCAGCAGCAGGAAGGCCAGAGGCGTGCCGTCCTCTCGGGCACTGTCGAAGGCCTGCCGAGCACACTCGAAGAAGTGCCGGCGGTTGCTGCTCTGGGTCAGGACGTCGGTGGTGGCCAGGCGCTGCAGTTCGCCTTCGAGCTGCTTCTTTTCGGTGATGTCTTCGGCGATGCCGACGATGATCACCCGCTCGCCTTCGCTCTGCTGATTGATGTAGCACTTGTCGCTGAGCCAGCGCACCTGGCCGCTGGCGTTGAGGATGCGGTACTCGCGGTCCTCCACGGCTCCCTTGAGCAGCACCTGGGCCAGGCTGCGTTCGGCGAACTCCAGGTCGTCGGGGTAGATGCTGTCGCGCCATTCGTTGTAGTCGGCCAGCACCAGGCTGGCCGGGCGCCCGAAGATGCGCTCGTAGGCCGGGCTGACGTAGAGCACCTGGCGGGTTTCCCAGTCGAAGGCCCAGAGTACGGCGTTGACGCTGTCGAGCAGCGAGCTGTAGAGCTGTTCGCGCTCACTCAGGCGGGCGACTTCGCCCTGGGCATGGAACAGGGCCAGCAAGGTTTGTGCAGCTTCGGGAGGCGGTGTACCTGAAAATGACGAAGGAGGGTTCTTGGCCATGAGCACGGAGCAGTTCTCATTGATGAGGCGCGCGGCCACTAACCGGCCCGCCACGCGGGCGATGTGCCGGATTTGAGTGGATTTTCAGCGGGGAAGTTCCAGCAGGCACGCCCCGTTGCAGGGCGTGCCGATCAGCGGCTATCAGGCGCCGGTGGGCCGCAGGGAATAGGTTTTCAGCTGTGCCGCGAAGTCGTGCAGGGCATGGATGCCGCTGGCCTCGGCCTCGTGTACCCAGTCCTTCATGGCCGCGAGCATATCGTGGCCGTTGGCACTGGTGCGGGCCCAGATCTGTTGCAGGGCCAGACGTTTTTCGTAGATGGTTTTCAATGCCTGGCTGTGGGCAAGCATGCGCTCGATGCGCACCTGGTGGCGGTCTTCCAGCAGGCTGGTTTCACGCGAGAGCAGGCGCTTGGCACGGCGGAAGCGGTGGCGCACCGAGGCATCGACCTTGGCCAGCTCCTGCTTGACCAGCGGGCCGATCACCAGTTTGCGGTACTGGGCCATGATCTGGAAACGGTTGTTGAGGATGGCCATGGCTGTGTCCATGTCCAGGCTGGCCTTGCCCTCGACGCGGTGGGCGATGGGTGCGACACGCTGCACCTTGGCCAGGCGCAGCAGGCAGAACAGGCGGATCCACGCCCAGCCCATGTCGAACTCCCAGCGCTTGACCGAGAGCTTGGCCGAGTTGGGGTAGGTGTGGTGGTTGTTGTGCAGCTCTTCGCCACCGATGACGATGCCCCACGGCACCAGGTTGGTGGCGGCGTCGCGGCATTCGAAATTGCGGTAGCCGACCGCGTGGCCCAGGCCGTTGACCACGCCGGCGGCCCAGAACGGAATCCACATCATCTGTACTGCCCAGATGGTGATGCCGATGGTGCCGAACAACAGCAGGTCGATGGCCGCCATCAGCACGATGCCGCCGAGCTTGTAGCGAGAGTAGAGGTTACGCTCGATCCAGTCTTCCGGGCAGTTCTTGCCATAGATGCGCAGGGTTTCGGGGTTGCGTGCCTCTTCGCGGTACAGTTCGGCGCCTTTGCGCAAAACTGTGCCCAGGCCCTTGTACACCGGGCTGTGCGGGTCGTCCGGGGTTTCGCACTTGGCGTGGTGCTTGCGGTGCACGGCCGTCCATTCGCGGGTGTTCTGCGCCGTGGTCAGCCACAGCCAGAAACGGAAGAAGTGCTTGAGCGCGCCATTGAGCTCCAGGGCGCGGTGGGCGGAGTAGCGGTGCAGGTAGATGGTGACGCTGACGATGGTCACATGGGTCATCAGCAAGGTGACGCCAACCAGTTGCCAGGCCGACAAGTCGAGCAGACCGTTGTACCACATAGGTGTAGAAGCTCTCGGGAATGCAGGGAGAAGGGGGTGATTATCCCTTGGCAGGGAAATAAAACCAGTCACCCTTTCAGATAGGAAGTCACGGCATGTTTCAGCCTTTATAATGCCCCATCATTTTCCATGGGCTTTCCCCCCCGACATGTCTGTTTCCGTTCGCGACGCCTTGCGCATGGCCGCGCTGTATGTGGTGCTCTCGTTCCTCTGGCTGGTGCTGGCCGAGGTGGTCCTGCGCAGTATGTCTGACGACCCGCTGGCGTTGACCGTGGGCCGGCAGATCAACGTAGTGGTGTGGGTGCTGGTCAGTGCCTTGCTGATCTTCGTGTCCCGTGCCCGTCTGCTCAATTTCATCGGTATCGGCGCGCGCCTGCGCAGCGAGGACCGCGAGCGCCTGCGCATGGCTGCGGCGGTGTTCGACAGCACCTTGGAGGGCGTGCTGGTCACTGACCGCCAAGGCCTGATCGTGCATGTCAACCGCGCCTTCATGCGCATCACCGGCTACCAACAGGAAGAAGTGCTGGGCCATCGCCCCAGCAAGTTCAAGTCGGGCCGCCACGGCGTGCCGTTCTATCAGCAGATCTATGCCGCGCTGGCCGAAAAGGGTGAGTGGAGTGGCGAGATCTGGAACCGCCGGAAAAGCGGTGAGATCTATCCGCAGTGGCAGACGATTTGCGCCATCCGTGACGACAGTGGCGACCTGAGCCATTACGTGGCGGTGTTCAGCGACATCAGCGCGATCAAGCATTCCGAACAGGAACTGGCCTATCTGGCCCACCATGACCCGCTCACCGGGTTGCCCAACCGCCTGCTGTTCAACGACCGCGCCGAGCAGGCGCTGGCTTCGGCGCAGGCCAACAAGCGCGGCTGTGCCTTGCTGCTGCTCGACCTGGATCACTTTCAGAGCATCAACGACGGCCTTGGCCATACCATTGGCGACCAGTTGTTGAAGCTGGTA
The DNA here is from genome assembly GCF_001320485.1 of Pseudomonas sp. NBRC 111130. Classification (NCBI taxonomy): domain Bacteria; kingdom Pseudomonadati; phylum Pseudomonadota; class Gammaproteobacteria; order Pseudomonadales; family Pseudomonadaceae; genus Pseudomonas; species Pseudomonas sp. NBRC 111130. The sequence goes on along the minus strand of NZ_BCBG01000030.1, from coordinate 65,559 downwards.
GGCGAGCGTCTGCGTGAGGCCGTTGGCAGCAACGTGACCCTGGCGCGCCTGGGCGGTGACGAGTTCGCTGTGCTGGCCGAGAACTGCCAGCAAGTTGGCCAGGCCGGCAAGCTGGCACAGGGCATCATCGAACGCATGCGTGAGCCCTTCGAATTCGATGATCACCGGCTGTTCATCAGTGCCAGCGTGGGCATCAGCCTGTTCCCCACCGATGCCCTGAACGCCGCGCAATTGTTGCGCAATGCCGATTCGGCGCTGTTCAAGGCCAAGGGTAATGGCCGCGCATGCTATGCGCTGTACACCGAAGAACTGACCGCTCACGCCCAGCACCGGGTGGAAACCGCGAGCGAGTTGCGCCGGGCGCTGGCCAATGATGAGCTGCGGGTGTTCTACCAACCGGTGCATGACCTGTTTACGGCGCAGATGGTCGGGGTCGAGGCATTGGTCCGTTGGCGGCACCCGCAGCGTGGGTTGGTTCCGCCGAGCGATTTCATCCCCATTGCCGAACGCACCGGCCTGATTGCCGAGATCGATGCCTGGGTGTTGCGCGAGGCCTGCCGGCAGATGGTGCGGTGGCGGGAGGATGGGCGGACGTTGGCGTTCGTTGCCGTCAATATCTCCAGCCGCTTGTTCGGCCAGCGTGAGTTGTACCGGCAGGTGGCTGATGTACTGCATGAAACTGGGCTGGACCCGGCGCTGCTGGAGCTGGAAGTGACCGAGAGTGCGGTCATGGAAGACCCGGAAGTGGCGCTGGAGCAGTTGCACCGCCTGCGTGAGCTGGGGTTGAACCTGGCCATCGATGACTTCGGCACGGGGTATTCATCGCTGCTGCGGCTCAAGCGCCTGCCGGTGCAGAAGCTGAAGATCGACCAAGGCTTCGTGGCCGGCTTGCCACTGGATGACGACGACATCGCCATCGTCCGGGTGATTGTCGCACTGGCGCGGAGCATGGGCATGCAGGTGCATGCCGAGGGGATCGAGCAGGCGGAGCAGGCGCGGTTCCTGCTGGAGCAGCAGTGCCAGCTGGGGCAGGGGTACTGGTTCGGGCGGCCGGTGCCGGCTGCCGATCTGCGCTGGGGCTGATGGCCTCTTCGCGGGCTCGCCCGCTCCCACAGGTATCGCACCGCTCCTCAGAGCAGTGATAATCCTGTGGGAGCGGGCGTGCCCGCGAAGAATTCAACGCTTGTTCAAGCCTTTGGCCAACCGGTCCCCACCCAGCTGGATCAGCGCCACCAAGGCCACCAGCATGGCAATCACGGTCAGCATGATCTGGCTGTCGAAGCGCTGATAGCCGTACCGATAGGCAATATCCCCCAGCCCACCCGCACCAATCGCCCCGGCCATGGCTGACGAGTTGATCAGCGTCACCAGGGTAATGGTGAACCCACCGACGATCCCCGGCAGCGCCTCGGGCAGCAGGACGTGCCAGACGATGTGCCAGCGCCGGCAGCCCATGGCCTGCGCTGCCTCCACCAGGCCATGGTCGACTTCGCGCAGGCTGACCTCGGAAATCCGTGCGAAGAACGGCGTCGCGGCGATGGTCAGTGGCACCACGGCAGCCCACACGCCATAGGTAGTACCTACCACCAGCCGGGTGAAGGGAATCAGCGCGACCATCAGGATCAGGAACGGGATCGAGCGGAACAGATTGACGAAGGCGCCCAGCACTCGATTGAGCAGCGGTGCCTCGAAGATACCGCCCTTGTCGCTGGTGACCAGCAGCACCGCCATCGGCACCCCCACCAGCAGTGCGACCAGCGAGGACACGCCGACCATCAGCAACGTGTCGAGCAAGCCTTCAAGCAAGCGATCAAACCACATGGCCCAGTACCTCCACGTCTTCGGCCCAGCGGCGGGCGCGTGCGAGCAATTGATGGGTGTCATGCGGCGAGCCCTGAATCGACAGGATCAGCTGCCCGAGCGCATGCTCGCCGATGGTCTCCACACCGCCCTGGAGCAGGCGCACGCGTCCGCCCAGCTCGCTGAACAGGTCGGACAATGCCGGCTCGCCCAGCAGGGTGAGCTTGAGCACCACCGCGCTGTCATGGCCCGCAGGGCTGGCGCGCAGCTTTGCCTGCAAAGCCACGGGTAGCTTGGTCTGCAGCGGGGCGAGCAGGGTCCGGGTGACGTCATGGTGGGGGTTGCCGAACACGCGCCAGACTTCGCCCTGTTCGACCATAGCGCCACGTTCCAGCACCACCACGCGGTGGCAGATGTCGCGGATCACTGCCATTTCGTGGGTGATCAGCACCACGGTCAGGCCCAGGCGCTGGTTGATGTCGCGCAGCAGTTCGAGGATCGACGCCGTGGTCTCCGGGTCCAGCGCCGAGGTGGCTTCGTCGCACAACAGGATCTCGGGGTCATGCACCAGCGCCCGGGCGATGCCGACGCGCTGCTTCTGCCCGCCAGAGAGCTGCGCCGGATAGACGTGATGCTTGTCCTGCAAGCCAACCATCTCCAGCAGTTCGCGGACCTTGTGCTGGCGCTCGGCCTTGGCCACGCCCGCCACCTTCAGTGGCAGCTCGACGTTCTGCCACACGGTCTTGGCCGACATCAGGTTGAAGTGCTGGAAGATCATGCCGATGCGCCGGCGCAGCGTTACCAGGCGCTCTTCGTCGAACAGCGCAATGTCTACCTGATCGATCAGGACGCGGCCCTGGCTCGGCTGTTCGAGGCGGTTGATGGTGCGCAGCAGCGATGACTTGCCCGCGCCACTGCGGCCGATGATGCCGAAGATCTCACCACGGCGGATGTTCAGGTCGATGCCCTGCAGTGCCGGTTGTTGCTGGCCAGGGTAGGTCTTGCCAAGGCCGACGAAGCGGACGTGGGCTTCGTTGACCTCCGGGCGCAGGGCCTGCTCCCTGGCCGTTGGCGGCGATGGTTGTGCGGTGGGCGCCCTGAGCGCGTTGGCCTGGCTCATGTCAGCCTTCCCAACCGGCCTGGTACAGGTTGCCATGGGCCTTGTTCAACGCTGCACGCACGGCAGGCGAGTGTTGGTAGATGTCGACGAACCTTGCCAGGCGCGGGTCGTCCTTGCTTTGCGGGCGGATGACGAACTGGATCACGTATTCCTTGTTTTCCAGGCCATCGAACAGCAGCGCCGAGGTGGCATCGAAGCTGTTGGCCAGGCGGATGTAGGCCGGGTAGCCCTGCACAAGGTCGGCGTCGTCATAGGCGCGCAACAGTTGCACGGCTTCGACCTGCAGGATCTTGAGCTTCTTCGGGTTGGCGACGATGTCGTCTTCGGTGGCTTTGTAGCCGACACCCGGCTTGAGGGTGATCAGGCCGGCCTTGGCCAGCAGCTGCAGGCCACGGCCGCTGTTGATCGGGTCATTGGCGATGGCCACGCTGGCGCCTTCGGGCAGTTCGGCGAAGCTCTTGTACTTCTTCGAGTACAGGCCGACGTTGTTGATGATCCCCGGAGCGTAGGGCACCAGGTTGAAACCGGCTGCAGCCTTGGCGTTCTCGAGGAAGGGGATGTGCTGGAAGTAGTTCACGTCGATGTCGCCGCTGTTGAGGCTGACATTCGGTGCAATCCAGTCGCTGAACTCGATCAGCTTCACTTCCAGGCCTTGCTTGTGGGCTTCTTCCACCGCCGCTTCCAAGGGGATGGCAAAGGCCGCAGTGGTGCCGATCTTCAGGGGCTCGGCGGCGAACGCGCTGGTGAACAGGCCGAGGGTGATGGCGATGGCCGCGACGGGCCGGAACAGTTTCTCAAGCATGGTGCAGGGCTCCAGTCGGGGCAGGGGTTGGGCTGTTGCGGTAAGTGGAACCAGGGTGGTCGGCGGGCAGGTGCGGGTGGTCGCTGGCGAACAGCTTCTGGCGCAGGGTGCCGTCGGCGTAGGCGGTCTTGTAGCGGCCACGTTGCTGCAGTTGCGGGACTACCAGGTCGATGAAGTCCTCATAGCTTTCCGGGGTGACGGTACGGGTCAGGTTGAAGCCGTCCAGGCCGGTTTCGTCGATCCAGGCGATCAGCTGTTCGGCTACCTGATCGGGCGCGCCGACCAGGGTGACATAGCGCCCGCCGAGGGCGTGCTGCTCCAGCAGGCGGCGGCGGGTCCAGGCGTTTTCCTGCAATTGGCGGGTGGCCGACTGGATGGCGTTGCCCTTGCTGGCGCCGATCGGCTCGTCCAGCCCGTAGGCGGCAAAGTCGATGCCGGTCGAGGCGGCGAAGTGCGCCACGCCGGCTTCGGCGCTGGCATGCTGCAGGTACTCGGCATATTTGGCCTGGGCCTGCTGCTCGGTGGGCGCGACGATCACCGTGATGCCCATGAACACCTTCACCGCCTGTGGATCGCGGCCGGCCGCCTGGGCGGCCGCGCGTACCTTGTCGACCTGGGCGCGGGTAGCGGCCTTGTCCTGGCCGCTGATGAACACGCATTCGGCATGGTTGCCGGCAAAGGCCAGGCCGCGCGGCGAGCTGCCCGCCTGGAACAGTACCGGCGTGCGCTGCGGCGAGGGTTCGCACAGGTGGTAGCCCTCGACCTTGTAGAACTCGCCCCGGTGGTGCACCTTGCGCACCTTGCCCGGCTCGGCGTACACCCGGCGCTCACGGTCGTTGACCACGGCGTCATCGGCCCAGCTGCCTTCCAGCAGCTTGTACAGCACCTGCAGGTATTCATCGGCCTGGTCGTAACGCCGGTCGTGCTCGGGCTGTTGCTCCAGGCCCATGGCGCGGGCGGCGCTGTCGAGGTAACCGGTGACAATGTTCCAGCCGACCCGGCCATTGCTCAGGTGGTCGAGGGTGGAGAGACGTCGGGCGAACAGGTACGGGGCCTCGTAGGTAAGGTTGGCGGTGAGGCCGAACCCGAGGTGGCGCGTGACGGCAGCCATCGCCGACACCAGCAGCAGCGGGTCGTTGACCGGCAGTTGGATCGACTCTTTCAAGGTCACGTCCACGGATTTGCCGTAGATGTCGTAGGTGCCGACGATGTCGGCGATGAACAGGCCGTCGAACAGCCCACGCTCCAGCAGGCGCGCCAGCTCGGTCCAGTATTCCAGGGTCTTGTACTGGGTCGAGGTGTCCCTTGGGTGGGTCCAAAGACCGTGGTTGATGTGCCCGATGCAGTTCATGTTGAAGGCATTGAGCAGGATCTGCTTGGGCATCAGATAGTCCCCCGGCGTGGAGGGTTTGCGTTGTTCAGGTAGTAGTTGCCGATGGCGTGGTACTTCCAGCGCACCGGGTCGTGCAGGGTGTGCACGCGGGCGTTGCGCCAGTGGCGGTCGAGGTTGTGTTCGGCCAGGGTGGCCTGGCTGCCGGCCAGTTCGAACAGCGTAGTGCCGGCGGCAAGGGACACTTCCGTACTGATGGCCCGTGCTTCGGCAACGGCGATGGAGGCAGCGGCTACGGTGTCGGCATTGCTGTCGGCCTGGGCGCGGTCGAGGATCTCGCCGGCGCGTTCGAGCAAGGCTTCAGCGGCATGCAGGCGGATTACCAGCTGGCCGAAGCTTTTCAGCGTCAGTGGGTCGTCGCTGGCCTTGTCCAGACCGGAGTCGACCCATGGCCGGCTGCGCGTGCGCACGAAGTGCAGGGCATCATCCAGGGCGGCGCGGGCGATACCGGTATCGATGGCCGCGTGGAGAATCTGTGCCAGAGGGCCAACCGGCGTCGGGCGTTCGAAGGCACTCTGGAACGGCACCACGTCGTTGGCATCGACCCAGACGTTGTCGAAGGTCACCGAGCCGCTGCCGGTAGTGCGCTGGCCGAAGCCGCTCCAGTCGTCGATCACTTGCAGGCCCTGACTGTCGGCGGGGACGAAGGCCAGTTGCTGGCGGCCTTGGTCGTCGATCACCGAGGTCGGGATCCGTTGAGCATAGAGCGCCCCGGTGGCGTAGAACTTGCGGCCGTTTATGCGGTAACCGGCGCCGTCGTGGGTCAGGCGAGTGGTGCGGTCATGGGCGGTTTTCGTACCCAGTTCGGCCAGGGCATTACCGAAACGGCGGCCGGCCAGTACTTCGGTGTACAGGCGCTGCTGCTGCTCGGGGCTGCCATTCACCCGCAGCACTTCGAGGGCATAGAAGTGGTTCTGCGGAATCTGGCCAAGGGAGGCATCAGCCTGGGCGATGCGGGCGATGACCTGGGCCAGGGTGACATTGGACACGCCTGCGCCGCCGAAGGCTTTGGGGACGCTGATGGCCCACAGGCCGGAGCGGGTGAACAGCTCCAGTTCGGCGTGGGGCAGGCGGCGTTCGCGGTCGCGCAGGGCGCTGTCGCGTTTGAGTTGCTGGGCGATATGTTCGGCGGTAGCCAGGGCTTGGCTGTCGCTGGTGATTACTGATGTTGTCATGGTGTTCTCCGGGGCCATAGGGCCGCGCTGCGGCCCTTTCGCGACACAAGGCCGCTCCTACAAGGAACCGCGATCGCCTGTAGGAGCGGCCTTGTGTCGCGAAAGGGCTGCAAAGCAGCCCCCAAGGCCCTCAAGTCAGATCCAGGAATGCCGGGCGGGCAGGGTGCCGTTGAGGTGATAAGCGCCGACTGCGTGGTACTTCCAGCGCACCGGGTCGTGCAGGGTGTGCACCCGTGCATTGCGCCAGTGCCGGTCGAGGTTGAACTCGGCCAGGGTGGCGCGGCTGCCGGCCAGTTCGAACAGCTTCTCGCTGGCCTGCAACGAGATCTCGGTGGTCAGCACCTTGGCCTCGGCCACGGCAATCGACGCCCGCGCTGCGGCGGCGGCATCGATCGGCCCGGCATTGACCTCGTCGAGCACGCGCGCGGCCTTGCGCAGCAGCGCCTCGGCGGCATGCAGTTCAAGTTTCAGGCGGCCGATGTCGGCGATTACATAGGGGTCGTCGCTGGCGTGCTCGACCTTGGCCTCGATCCATGGCCGGGATTTTTCGCGGACGAAGGTGATGGCGTCGTCGATGGCTGCCTCGGCGATGCCGGCATCGATGGCGGCCTGAATCAGCTGCGAGGCCGCGCCCTGGATATTGGGGATATCGCGCTGGCGCCAGTTGTCGATGACCAGTTCGGCATCGACCGGGACCTGATCGAGCAGCACGGTACCGCTGGCGGTGGTGCGCTGGCCGAAGCCGGACCAGTCGTCGACGATGCGCAGCCCCGGGCTGCCACGGCGGACAAAGGCCAGGCGCTGGCGGCCTTCGTCGTCCAGTGCCTTGACCGCCACCCAGTGGGCGAACAGGGCGCCGGTGGAGTAGAACTTCTCACCACTGATGCGATAGCCGTCACCGCTGCGGGTGATCCTCGCCTTGAGCGTCAGGGTGTCCTTGGTGCCGCGCTCGGGGCCGGCGTTGCCGATGCGCCAGCCGTCCAGCACGCTGCGGAAGATCAGCGCCTGCTGGGCCTCGGTAGCGGTCAGGCGTAGCAGTTGCAGCATGCCGAACTGGTTCTGCGGGATCTGCCCGAGGGCCGGGTCGGCGGCGCTGATCAGGCGGAACACTTCTGCCACCGTCTCGAACGAGACGTCGGGGCCGCCATAGGCCTTGGGCACGCTGATGCTGCCCAGGCCGCTACGGGTGAACTGTTCGATTTCTGCCCAGGGCAGCTTGCGTTGCTGGTCGCGGCGGGCGGCCTGCTCGCGGGCGCTCTCGGCCAGCTCACGGGCGGCTTGCAGGGCTTCGGCGTCGTTACGCAGTACCTTGGCCGGCAGCAGCAGGGGCGAGCTGTCGAGATCACTGTGGAATGGGGTATTTGGCTGGGTGGTCATCAGAACCGAACCTCACAAAGTGGATGCGTCGCTTCAGCTGATGGCGACAGACTTTTGCTGGTCCGGTGGTCCGGTTCATATACCCTAATGGCTTATTAGTGGTTTATGAACTAACTCTTTGGAATATACATAGAAGAGTGGATTTGCTGTGGATGTGCCGGCCTCTTCGCGGGCTCGCCCGCTCCCACAGGGAGCTGCGTACACCGATCAATGTGGGAGCGGGCGTGCCCGCGAAGAATACAACCGAGGTTTTCAGTCGTGCGCAGCAGTAGTCCCGAGGAACTTGCGCAGGAATTGCCGGGTACGCTCTTCCTTGGGATTGGCAAACAGCGCCTTGGCCTCACCTTGTTCCACGATCACGCCCTTGTCGAAGAAGATCACCCGGTTCGCCACATCCCGGGCAAAGCTCATCTCGTGGGTGACGATGATCATTGTGCGCTTCTCCTCGGCCAGGCCGCGGATGGTCGCCAGCACCTCGCCGACCAGTTCCGGGTCGAGGGCCGAGGTGGGCTCGTCGAACAGGATCACTTCAGGCTCCATGGCCAGCGCGCGAGCAATTGCCACGCGCTGCTGCTGGCCACCGGAAAGGCGCCTTGGATAGGCGTCTTCCTTGCCCGCCAGGCCGACCTTGGCCAGCAGCCGTCGACCCAGGTCGATGGCCTGTTGGCGAGGGGTCTTCTTGACGATCACCGGGCCTTCGATGACGTTCTCCAGCGCGGTACGGTGGGGGAACAGGTTGAAGTTCTGGAAGACGAAGCCAGCTTGCTGGCGCAGGCGGCGGATCGCACTCTGCTGGCCGCCGAGTGGGCGGTTGGCATCGATGCTGATGTCACCGATCTGAATCTGCCCGGCATCCGGGGTTTCCAGCAGGTTGAGGCAACGCAGGAAGGTGGTCTTGCCCGAGCCGCTGGGGCCGATGATGGCCACTACTTCACCGGGTTGCACGGTCAGGTCGATACCGTTGAGCACGGTCTGGCCCTTGAACTGCTTGGTCAGGCCTTTGGCGACGATCATCTCATTGCTCCTGGTCGTGCTGGTTGACCCGCGCTTCCATGCGGTTCTGGAAGTGCGCGAGGATGCTGCAGAGGACCCAGTAGATCACTGCAACGGCCAGGTACATGGTGAATACTTCGAAGGTGCGCGCGGTAATCAGCTGGGCCTGGCGGAACAGCTCGGGCACCTGGATGGTCGCGGCCAGCGCGGTGTCCTTGACCAGCGAGATGAAGCTGTTGCCCAGTGGTGGCAGCGCGGTGCGCAGTGCCTGAGGCAGGATCGCCCGGCGCATGGCCTGGGTGCGGGTCATGCCGATGCTGGCCGCAGCTTCCCACTGGCCACGGTCGATCGAGGAGATCGCCGCCCGCAGGATTTCGCAGATGTAAGCCGCCATGTTCAGTGACAAGCCGATCAGCGAGGCCGGGATCGGGTCGAGCTCGATGCCGATCTGTGGCATGCCGAAGTAGATCACGAACAGCTGCACCAGCAGCGGCGTGCCACGGAAGAACGACACGTAGATGCGTGCCAGCCAGTTCAGCGGCAAGATCTTCGACAGCCGCATCAGCGCCAGGGCAAAGCCCAGCACCAGGCCGAAGAACATGCCGCCCACACTGAGCAGCACCGTGTAACCCGCGCCCTTCAGCAGGAAGGGCGTGGAGTCGGCGACGAGTTGCAGGCTTTCAGCGATCATTTGGTGACATCGGCACCGAAGTATTTCTCGGACAGCTTGGCCAGCGTGCCGTCGGCCTTGAGTTTGTCGATGGCCTTGTTGATCGCTTCCAGCAGCTCAGGCTCGCCCTTGCGCAGCGCTACGCCGCTTTCCAGGCGCGAGAAGGCGTCGCCAGCCAGTTCGGTGTCCTTGGCCTTCTGGGCGTACTCCAGCGCTGCCAGGCGGTCGATGAGGATGGCGTCGATGCGGCCGTTGCGCAGGTCGGCGAACTTGCTCGGGTCGTCTTCATAGGTGCGCACGTCTGCCTTTGGCACGTCCTGCTTCACCCATTGCTCGTAGTTGGTACCCAGGCCGACACCGACTTTCTTGCCGGCCAGGTCCTGCGCGCTCTTGATGTTCAGCTGCTCGGCCTTCTTCTTCAGGATCAGCGCCTGGATGCCGGAGATGGTATAGGGCTCGGAGAAGTCGTATTTCTTCTTGCGCTCCTCGGAAATGGTCACCTGGTTGACCACCACGTCCAGGCGCTTGGATTCCAGCGCGGCGAGGATGCCGTCCCACTTGGTCGGCTGGATCTTGGCCTTGACCCCCAGCTCCTTGGCCAGTAGCTCGGACAGCTCGACCTCGAAGCCGGTCAGCTTGCCGTTTTCATCCTGGAAGCTGAACGGTGGATAGGTACCTTCGAGACCGACGTTCATCACGCCCTTGTCCTTGATGGTCTTCAATTGCTCGCCGGCGAAGGCATGGCTGAGCAGGCCGGCACCCAGCAGGATGGCCAGGCTGGCATTGAGAAGCGGTTTGGCAAATTTAGACATGGCATGGCCCCGCGCTTGTTGTGGAAGTAGTGGGTGGCGACTATAGAGTTGGCTTTATAGGTCAGGAAATAATAAAAAATTATTTTGTTATATCGATTTTGAGCCGTTCCGGGTTTTGGCTGCTTTGAGGGTAGGCCAGGATGCTGGCAACGTCATCGCGGCTTATGCCTGACTTAGCGCAGGATGGAATAAAGCGTTGTTTTTTCCAAGAGGCGGATTGCCGTAGAGTGGATTGCATAACGACAGATTGGCCACCCTGGGCAGGAGAACACCGTGAGCGAACAACCATCATCTGGGCAATGGCAACTGCACAGCATCGTCAGTGGCTTGCGCGGCGCCCGCGAACAATGGCGCAGCCGCAACGGCCGCAGCAGCGGCGAGCAGGGCGGGCGCGAGCTGCCGTCGCGCGAGGCCATGCGGCAGATTCTGGAACAGCTGTGCGGGGCGCTGTTCCCGATGCGCCTGGGCCCGGTCGACCTGCGCGAAGAGAGCGAGGATTTCTATGTTGGCCATACCCTCGACGCGGCGCTGACCGCGTTGCTGGCCCAGGCGCGGCTGGAACTGCGTTACGCCGCCCGCCAGAGCAAGACGGAACTGGAGGGCGTCGATGCCCGGGCCCTGCGCCTGATCCAGGATTTCGCGGCGGCCTTGCCGGGGCTGCGCGTGCTGCTCGATACCGATGTGCTGGCGGCTTATCACGGCGACCCGGCCGCGCGTAGTGTGGACGAGGTACTGCTGTGCTATCCGGGGATCCTGGCGATCATCCATCACCGTCTGGCCCACCACCTTTACCAGGCCGGTTTGCCGCTGCTGGCGCGGATCAGTTCGGAACTGGCGCATTCGGCCACCGGCATCGACATTCACCCCGGTGCGCAGATCGGCCAGAGCTTCTTCATCGACCACGGTACCGGTGTGGTGATTGGCGAGACCGCGATCATTGGTGAGCGGGTGCGCATCTATCAGGCGGTAACCCTGGGTGCCAAGCGTTTCCCCAGCGATGAATCGGGGACGCTGCACAAGGGGCTGGCTCGCCATCCGATCGTCGAGGACGATGTGGTGATCTATGCCGGGGCGACGATCCTGGGGCGCATCACCATCGGTAAGGGCTCGACCATTGGCGGCAACGTCTGGCTGACGCGCAGCGTGCCGGCCGAAAGCAACATTACCCAGGCTAACTTGCAGCTGGATTGCCAGGACAAGAACTGATCCGGGAAATTCATGGCTGTGCCGGCCCTTTCGCGGCTGAAGCCGCTCCCACAGAGATCGCGTAACGCTTAGTGTGGTGCGGTCCCTGTGGGAGCGGCTTCAGCCGCGAAAGGGCCATGACAGGAGGGCACCAATCGGCGCCCCGGTTCGCATTGAAATCCGATCCATGTTTAACTTGAACGCTTGTTCAATGAAAAAACGCTGGTCCGCTGCCGGTGTTCAACAGGAGGATTCCTTTGCTGAACCCGTTCATTCCGAACCTCACGTCGATCGACGAGGTGCCTGTCTCATGAGTGCACCGTCCCCATCCCTTGCCTCTGGCAAGATCCGCATGAACCCGCCGGTGTTCTACTTCGCGGCAACATTCATTCTCCTCTTCGGGCTGGTGGTCATCGCCTTCCCGCAGGCGGCCGGCGAGTGGTTGCTGGCGGCGCAGAACTGGGCGGCCAACACGGTCGGCTGGTACTACATGCTGGCCATGACCCTGTACCTGGTGTTCGTGGTGGTCACCGCCTTGTCTGGCTACGGCAAGATCAAGCTCGGTGCCGACCATGACGAACCCGAGTTCAGTTACCTGTCCTGGGCCGGCATGCTGTTCGCCGCCGGCATCAGCATCACGCTGTTCTTCTTCTGCGTATCCGAACCGCTGACCCACATGCTCACCCCGCCCCAGGGCGAAGGCGGCACGGCCGAGGCCGGGCGTCAGGCGATGGAAATCCTGTTCCTGCACTGGGGCCTGCATGGCTGGGGCGTGTTCGCCTTCGTCGGCATGGCGCTGGCCTACTTCGCCTACCGGCACAACCTGCCACTGGCGTTGCGTTCGGCCTTGTATCCGTTGATCGGCAAGCGCATCAACGGCCCGATCGGCTATGCCGTGGATGGGTTTGGCATCATCGCCACGGTATTCGGCCTGGGCGCCGACATGGGGTTTGGTGTGCTGCACCTGAACGCCGGCCTCGACTATCTGTTCGGCATCAGCCATAGCCAATGGGTGCAGGTGATCCTCATCGCGCTGATGATGGGCGCGGCAGTCGCGGTCGCCGTGGCGGGGGTGGAAAAGGGCGTGCGGGTGATGAGCGACATCAACCTGTTCCTGGCCTGCGCGCTGCTGCTGTTCGTGCTGTTCGCCGGGCCTACCCAGCACCTGTTCAATACCCTGATCCAGAACCTGGGCGATTACCTCGGCGCCTTGCCGCGCAAGAGCTTCGATGTTTATGCCTACGGTGAGCAACGTGACTGGCTGGGTGGCTGGACGGTGTTCTACTGGGCCTGGTGGATTGCCTGGGCACCGTTCGTGGGCTTGTTCATTGCGCGCATCTCGCGTGGCCGCACCATCCGTGAATTCGTCTTCGGCGTGTTGCTGATTCCGCTGGGCTTCACCCTGGCGTGGATGTCGATCTTCGGCAACAGCGCGCTGGACCAAGTGATCAACCATGGCATGACCGCGCTCGGCCAGTCGGCATTGGACAACCCGTCGATGAGCCTGTACCTGCTCCTGGAAACCTACCCGTGGAGCAAGGTAGTCATCGCCGTGACGGTGTTCATCAGTTTCGTGTTCTTCGTCACCTCGGCTGATTCCGGCACGGTGGTGCTGTCGACCCTGTCGGCCAAGGGCGGCGGTGCTGACGAAGACGGGCCGAACTGGCTGCGTATCTTCTGGGGCGCGATGACGGCGCTGATCACCAGCGGCCTGCTGTTCGCCGGCAGCATCGATTCGCTGAAGTCGGCAGTGGTGCTGACCTCGCTGCCGTTCTCGCTGATCCTGCTGTGCATGATGTGGGGGCTGCACAAGGCCTTCTACCTGGAGGGCCAGCGGCAGATCGCACAGATGTATTCGCTGGCACCCTTCGCCCAGTCACGCCGTGGGCGCGGTGGCTGGCGCCAACGCCTGAGCCAGGCCGTGCACTTCCCGTCGCGCGACGAGGTGTATCGCTTCATGGACGACGTGGTGCGTCCGGCGATTGCCGATGTGCGTGAGGTGTTCGAGCAGAAGGGCCTGGTGCTGGTGACCCAGGACGACCCGAGCCATGACAACGTCAGCCTGAAGGTAGGCCATGGCGAGGAGCAGCCGTTCATCTACCAGGTGCAGATGCGTGGCTACTTCACACCGTCGTTCGCGCTGGGTGGGCTGGGCACGCAGGAGTTGAAGAACCGCCGTTACTACCGGGCCGAAGTGCACCTGAGCGAAGGTAGCCAGAACTACGACCTGGTTGGCTACAGCAAGGAGCAGATCATCAACGACATCCTCGACCAGTACGAACGGCACATGCAGTTCCTGCATCTGGTCCGTTGATACCTGTACCGGCCTCTTCGCGGGCTCGCCCGCGAAGAGGCCGGTACAGGCAACAACTAGAAGGGCGCATCTCCAAGGATGGTCGCCCGGTGCATCACCCGCCGGTTCGGCCGGTAATCATCCACTGCAAAATGCTGGGTCACGCGGTTGTCCCAGAACGCCACGTCATTTTCCTGCCAACGCCAGCGAATGCTGAACTCCGGCCGCGTGGCATGGGCGAACAGCAGCTTGAGCAGCGCCTCGCTTTCCAGCTCGTTCAGCTCATTGATGCGTGTGGTGAAGCCTTCATTGACGAACAATGCCTTGCGACCGCTTACCGGATGCGTGCGCACCACCGGGTGCGACAGCGGCGGGTTGTTGCGCCGGGTCGCCTCCCAGCGCGCCAGGTCGTCGGCCGTGGTGCCAAAGCGCTCCAGGGGGAACGACTTGGTGAAGTCATGGGTGGCGGTCAGGCCATCGAGCATTTCGCGCAGCGGCGCCGACAAGGCATCGAAGGCCGCGATACCGCTGGCCCACAAGGTGTCGCCGCCATAGGCCGGCAACTGCTTGGCGCTGAGCACCGCGCCCAGCGCCGGGGTCGGCAGGAAGGTCACGTCGGTGTGCCACACGGCGTTGTCACGCACGTCGGTGACGGCCGTGTCGAGGATCAGCACCTGCGGCGTCTCTGGCACATTGGGGTAGATCGGGTGGATATGCAGGTCGCCGAAGCGGGCGGCGAAACGCGCCTGTTGCTCCGGGTTGAGCGGCTGGTTGCGGAAGAACAGCACCTGATGCTGGAGCAGCGCCTGCTCGATGGCATCGCGTTGTTCGGCGCTGATGTCGCGGCTGATGTCCACGCCGCTGATCTGTGCGCCGAGCGCCGGGCTGAGGGGGGTAATGGTCAGGCTCATGTCGGTCTCTTCAATCGGGCGCCAGGGTGCTGGCGTGGTCAACAGGAATTCAGTGGCTCTGCCCGTGCCAGGGCACCAGCTTGCGTTGCAGGGCGCGCAGGCCCATCTCCAGGGCGAAGGCGATCAGGGCGATGAGCAGGATGCCCAGCACTACCACGTCGGTGACCAGGAACTGCGCCGCCGACTGCACCATGAAACCCAGGCCGCTGGTGGCGGCGATCAGTTCAGCGGCGACCAGGGTCGACCAGCCAACCCCTAAACCGATGCGGATCCCGGTCAGGATGTCGGGCAGGGCGCTGGGCAGGATCACGTGGCGGATCAGCTGCGCCCGGCTCGCGCCCAGCGACTGCGCCGCCCGCAGCTTGGCCGGGTCGACGGTACGCACCCCAGTGGCGGTGGCGATGGCGATCGGGGCGAAGATCGCCAGGTAGATCAGCAGCACCTTGGACAGCTCACCGATGCCGCACCAGATGACGATCAGCGGCAGGTAGGCCAGCGGCGGGATTGGCCGGTAGAACTCGATAAGCGGGTCGAGGACGCCACGGGCCACACGGTTGTAGCCGATGGCGATGCCGACCGGGATCGCGGTCAGGGTCGCGGCGATCAGGGCCAGGCCGATACGGCCCAGGCTGGCGCCCAGGTGCTGCCACAGGCTGGCGTCCATGTAACCTTGGGTGAGCAGGACCCAGGCCTTGGCCAGGATGTCGCCGGGCGAGGGCAGGAACAGCGGCTCGATCCAGCCGGCGGCCGTCACCAGCCACCAGGCGAACAGCAAGCTGATCAGGGTCAGGGTGCTGATCCAGCGAGTGGACAATGGGCGGCGCGCCTGGCGGGCGGGCCGGGTTTGAGTGTCGCGTTTGCCGGCGACCGGCAGATCCAGGCTGCTCATGCGCGCTCCTGCAGGCTTTGGCGTTGGGAGAACACGCGGGCCAGGACATGCTCGCGGGTTTCGATGAAGCGTGGGTCGGACTTGATCGCCCGGGCCGACTCGCCAGCTGCGTAGCGCTGGCCAAAGTCCAGTTGCAGGCGCTCGACCACGCGGCCGGGGTTGGGCGCCAGCAGCACCAGTTCGCTGGCCAGGAACACCGCTTCCTCGATGTCATGGGTGATCAGGAACACCGGTTTGGCGGTGCGCTGCCAGACTTGCAGCAGCAGTTCCTGCATCTGTTCGCGGGTGAAGGCGTCGAGGGCGCCGAACGGTTCGTCCATCAGCAGTACCCGCGGGTCGGCGGCCAGCGCCCGGGCCAGGCCCACGCGCTGCTTCTGGCCACCGGACAGCCGCCAGATGCGCCGTTCGCCGAAGCCGTCGAGGTCGACCAACGCCAGCATCTCGCGGGCCTTGGCCTCACGCTGGGCGCGCGGCACACCGGCCAGTTCCAGGCCGAAAGCGACGTTGCCCAGCACGTTCTGCCATGGCAGCAGGGCATCATCCTGGAACACCACGCCACGCTCGGCCCCCGGGCCTTGCACGGGCACGCCGTCGAGGCTGATGCGCCCGCCGCTCGGGGCAACGAAGCCGGCGATCAGGTTGAGCAGCGAGGTCTTGCCACTGCCGGATGGCCCCAGGGCCACCAGCAGCTGGCGTGGCCCAAGGCTCAGGTTGATGTCGGCCAGCACCGGGGCGGTGGTGCCGGGGTACTGTGCGCTGATGCGCTCCAGTTCGAGCAAGGCCATGGCAGGCTCCGGATCAGTTTGGAAGGAATTTGTCGCTGACGTACGGCGAATAGTCCGGCAACACGGCTTCGACTTTGCCTTGTTGCTTGAGGAAGGTGGCGGTATCGGTCAGTGCCTTGGTGGTCGGCGCACCCAGGGCGCTGGCCTGGTCAGCGGCCAATGGGTAGACGTTGCCTTGCAGCAGCACCGGAATGTCGCTGGGCTTGGCACCGGACAGCTTGGCCAGCTTGTCGATGTTGCCCTTGTCGGCCAGCCAGGCTTTCGGGTCCTTGCGGTAGGCGGCGTAGGCGTCGAGGGTGACCTTGGCGAACGCCTTGACCACGTCAGGGTGCTTGTCGGCAAAGTCCTTGCGCACGATCCAGGCATCGAAGGTCGGTGCGCCTTTTTCGGCCAGTTCGCCCGAGGTGATCAGCACCTTGCCGTTTTCCTTGGCTACACCGAGTGCCGGGTCCCAGACGTAGGTAGCGTCGATGTCGCCGCGCTTCCAGGCGGCGATGATCGCCGGTGGCGCAAGGTTGAGGATCTGCACCTTGGACGGGTCGATGTTCCAGCTTTTCAGCGCGGCCAGCAGGCTGTAGTGGCCGGTAGAAACGAACGGCACGGCGACTTTCTTGCCGATCAGGTCTTGTGGGGTCTTGATGCTGTCACGGGCGACCAGGGCCTCGCCGGCACCGATCTGGGTGGCAATGAGGAAGGTCTCGACCGGTAGCTTGCGAGTGGCGGCGGCAGCCAGAGGGCTTGAGCCGAGGTAGCCGATCTGGACGTCGCCACTGGCCACGGCGGTAATCACGTCCGCGCCGTTATCAAACTTGCGCCAGTCGATGCTGGCCTTGCTGGCTTTTTCATAATTGCCATCGACCTGGGCCACTTTGGCCGGGTCGACGGTGGTCTGGTAGGCAACGGTCAGGTCGGCGGCCTGGGCCAACCAGCTGGTGCTGGCGAGGGTCAGGGCGGCGAACAGGCGCAGCGGAGCGTGCGGGATCATGGTGAACCTCTCGTCAGGCAATGGATGTATTGGATGGCGAGAAGACTAGATGATCTAAGAAATCAAAAATAAATAACTTTTTAGAATTAGCTTAGGAGCCAAACGCTTTAACACTGGCCACAGCTGAGAAAGGGAGGCTGGCGAAACAGTGATCCGCTGCTAACCTCTGTTCCCTTCGTGAGGGTGAGGAATTGGCTACTGGTCGGCAAACGTTTGCAAATAACCTAAAGGTATGATTGACATCGCCGATACAACTTTTCGTAGTAAAGGTTCCTACGATATTCCTTAAAAATCTTACAAATTCATAAAACGGTCATTTTGGATTTATAGGATTGTCATTATCCTGTAGCGCAGGGGGCGTCTTAGACCAAAGTCGAGAAATGTTTAGAAACGATTGACTAAATGGTCACGCTTTGGGGCTAATCGCCCATCCACGGTAGAGCAGGGCAACAGATCCTGCCGCCAGAGATACACAAGAATTAGAACGTAGAGGAGCAAAACATGTACAAGTCCAGCCTGGCTCTGGCCGTGGCAGTGGGGGTTTTCGCCCAAGCAGCAGGTGCCGCCGGTTTCGTCGAAGACAGCAAACTGTCGCTCAGCTCGCGCACCATGTACTTCAACAACGACAACCGTGATGGCGGCGCTGACAACCGTGAGTCGGGTCAGGGCTTCAAGCTCGACTACATCTCCGGCTTCACGCCAGGCACCGTTGGTTTCGGTGTAGACGCCCAGGCCCTGTGGGGTATTCACCTGGATGGCGGCAAAGGCCACCACCCTGACGTCGGCACTTTCTTCCCAAGCGATAGCGACGGTTCGGCCGTAGACCAGTGGGCACGCTTCGGCGCCAATGCCAAGGCCCGCTTCTCGAAGACCGAGGTTCACTTCGGTAGCGCCCTGGCGCCAAACCTGCCGATCCTGGTCTCCAACGACGGTCGCCTGCTGCCGCAGACCTTCGAGGGTGGCACCATCCAGTCGAAGGAAATCGACAACCTGACCGTCAACGCCGGCCAGCTGACCCACGCCATGGGCCGTGCTTCGAGCAACCGCACCGGCCTGTCGGTTGCGGGCGCTACTGCCGACAGCAACAAGTTCCGCTTCGGTGGCCTGGACTACAAACTCACTCCAGACCTGACCCTGCAGTACTACTACTCGAACCTGGAAGACTTCTACAAGCAGCACTTCCTGGGCGCGACTCACGTCTTCAAGATTGCTGACGACCAGTCGTTCAAGACCGACCTGCGCTACTTCGACAGCAGCAGCGACGGCAACAACGGTCACGGCGGCGGCTACAACTTCAACAACAACGGCGGCTACGCCAAGAACACTGGCAAGATCGACAACAAGACCTGGTCTGCCATGTTCACCTACACCCTCGGTGGCCACGCACTCATGCTGGGTCGTCAGCAAGTCAGCGACGACGGCGGTTTCGTCTGGCTGAACCAGGGTAACGTGGTCGATGGCAACAACCGTCCTGAAGGTGCCGGTGGTTCCAGCTTCTACCTGTTCACCGACAGCATGATCAACCAGTTCGCCCGTGCTGGTGAGAACACCAACTTCGGCCAGTACTCCTACGACTTCGCCTCGCTGGGCGTTCCGGGCCTGAAGGCTTCGATTGCCTATCTGCGCGGTGACGACATTCGTTACAAGAGCGGCCATGGCACCTACAACGAGTGGGAACGTGACGCACGCGTCGACTACACCATTCAGCAAGGTACCCTCAAAGGCCTGGGCTTCAGCCTGCGTCAGGGCGTCTACCGTGGCGGTAGCAACGAAGCCAGCGCCGACCAGGATCAGACTCGCTTCATCGTGAACTACACTTACAGCTTCCTGTAAGCCGTAGCCACACAGAAAGCCTCGCCTAGTGCGAGGCTTTTTTATGTCCGCGCGTTCGTATGCTCAACGGTTATAAATAAATCATTATTTATTCTTTTTATTTCTCATCGAATGCAGGCACATTGAACCCACACGCCAGAACACAGCACAGGAGCCGCACCCCATGAGCCTCAAACTCGGCGACATCGCCCCGGACTTCGAGCAGGAATCCAGTGAAGGCAAGATCCGCTTCCATGAATGGCTGGGCAACAGCTGGGGTGTGCTGTTCTCCCACCCGGCGGACTTCACCCCGGTGTGCACCACCGAGCTGGGCCTGACCGCCAAGCTCAAGGACGACTTCGCCAAGCGCGGCGTGAAGGCCATCGCTCTGTCGGTCGACCCGGTCGAGTCGCACCACAAGTGGATCGAGGATATCAACGAGACCCAGAACACCGTGGTCAATTTCCCGATCATCGCCGATGCCGACCGCAAGGTCTCCGACCTGTACGACCTGATCCACCCCAACGCCAGCGACACCCTCACCGTGCGCTCGCTGTTCGTCATCGACCCGAACAAGAAGGTGCGCCTGACCATTACCTACCCGGCCAGTACCGGGCGCAACTTCAACGAAATCCTGCGGGTGATTGACTCGCTGCAGCTCACCGACAACCACAAGGTCGCCACACCAGGTAACTGGCAGGACGGCGACGAGGTGGTGATCGTGCCCTCGCTGAAGGACGAAGACGAAATCAAGCAGCGCTTCCCGAAAGGTTATCGGGCGGTGAAACCCTATCTGCGGCTGACCCCGCAACCCAATCGCTAATGAATTCCTCGTTGCATTGCTCTTAGCCATAGCAGGGATTTTCGGGCCGTTTCGACGGCCCTTTTTTATGCCTGTGAGAAAAGTGCTGGCTGCTTCGCGGGCACGCCCGCTGCCACAGGCAGTGCGGTAGCTGTAGGAGCGGGCGTGCCCGCGAAAGGGCCCTAAAACCAAAAGTTAAAAAAGAAATAAACAAATGAAAAA
Source organism: Pseudomonas sp. NBRC 111130 (assembly GCF_001320485.1). Lineage (NCBI taxonomy): Bacteria > Pseudomonadati > Pseudomonadota > Gammaproteobacteria > Pseudomonadales > Pseudomonadaceae > Pseudomonas > Pseudomonas sp. NBRC 111130. The sequence continues at coordinate 45,536 of NZ_BCBG01000030.1, read as the reverse complement.
ATATGATTTCTAGATATATGAACAGGCTGGTAATGTCACTCCAACAGAACATCAGGCAATGCCGACACCACTGACCGGCCTAGCCATTCGCTCCACCACCTTACTCGCCCGCCAACGAGGCAAGCAGGTGCAACCCGAACCCAACTCGCACAGGAGAGCGCCATGCGCACAGTCTTCTTGCGTCGTGGTCTGGTCGCCCTGTTTGCGGCGGCTGTGTCCTTCGGCGCCATCACCCAAGCCCAGGCCGAGAGCCTGCGTATCGGTTATCAGAAATACGGCACCCTGGTGTTGCTCAAGGCCAAGGGCACGCTGGAGAAGCGCCTGGCCGAGCAGGGCGTACAAGTGCAATGGACCGAATTCCCCGGTGGCCCGCAGCTGCTCGAAGGGCTGAACGTCGGTTCCATCGACTTCGGCGTCACTGGCGAGACGCCGCCGGTATTCGCTCAGGCCGCTGGCGCCGATCTGCTCTACGTGGCCTACGAGCCACCAGCGCCGCACAGCGAAGCCATCCTCGTGCCGAAGGGCTCGCCGATCCAGTCGGTGAAGGAACTCAAAGGCAAGAAAGTCGCCCTCAACAAAGGCTCCAACGTTCACTACCTGTTGGTCCGTGCCCTGCAGGATGCAGGGCTCACTTACAGCGACATCCAGCCCGTCTACCTGCCGCCTGCCGATGCCCGCGCCGCTTTCGAACGCGGCAGCGTCGATGCCTGGGTGATCTGGGACCCCTACCAGGCGGCCGCCGAGCAACAGTTGCAGGCCCGTACCCTGCGTGACGGCAAGGGCCTGGTCGACAACCACCAGTTCTACCTGGCTACCCGCACCTACGCCACCCAGCACCCGGCGGTGATCAGCACCCTGATCGACGAGGTACGCGCAGTGGGCCAATGGTCCCAGGCCAACCCGCAGGAAGTCACCGATCAAGTCGCGCCGCTGCTTGGCCTGCCCGCCGATATCACCCTGACCTCGGTTAAACGCCAGGGCTACGGTGCTCAGCCGCTCACCCCGCAAGTGGTGGCCGCACAACAGAAGATTGCCGACACCTTCCAGGCGCTCAAGCTGATTCCCAAGCCGCTGAGCATCAAGGACGTGATCTGGACACCCCCGGCCAAGGTCGCCACCGCGCCTTGATTGATCCGCCTGCGCCGGGGCGCCGCCCTGGCCTGCGCCACCCTTGAGGAGACAACTCCAATGAGCCTTAACATTTTCTGGTTCCTCCCTACCCACGGTGACGGCAAGTACCTGGGCACCTCCGACGGCGCCCGCGCAGTCGATCACGGCTACCTGCAACAGATCGCCCAAGCCGCCGACCGCCTCGGTTTTGGTGGGGTGCTGATCCCTACCGGGCGGTCCTGCGAGGACTCCTGGCTGGTGGCAGCGTCGCTGATTCCGGTGACCCAGCGCCTGAAGTTTCTCGTGGCCCTGCGCCCAGGCATCATTTCGCCGACCGTGGCCGCACGCCAGGCCGCTACCCTCGATCGGCTTTCCAACGGCCGTGCGCTGTTCAACCTGGTGACCGGCGGTGACCCTGATGAACTGGCCGGCGATGGCCTGCACCTGAACCACCAGGAGCGCTACGAAGCCTCGGTCGAGTTCACCCGCATCTGGCGCAAGGTGCTGGAAGGCGAAACCGTCGACTACGACGGCAAGCACATCCAGGTGAAGGGCGCCAAACTGCTCTATCCGCCGATTCAGCAGCCGCGCCCGCCACTGTACTTCGGCGGCTCTTCGGAGGCTGCCCAGGACCTCGCCGCCGAGCAGGTCGAGCTGTACCTGACCTGGGGCGAGCCGCCAAGCGCCGTTGCCGAGAAAATCGCCCAGGTGCGTGAGAAGGCCGCTGCGCAGGGCCGCGAAGTCCGCTTCGGCATTCGCCTGCATGTGATCGTGCGTGAAACCAACGAAGAAGCCTGGGCTGCCGCAGACAAGCTGATCTCGCACCTGGACGACGATACCATCGCCCGTGCCCAGGCCTCGCTGGCCCGTTTCGACTCGGTCGGCCAGCAGCGCATGGCGGCCTTGCACAAGGGCAACCGCGACAATCTCGAGGTCAGCCCCAACCTCTGGGCCGGTGTCGGCCTGGTGCGTGGCGGTGCCGGTACAGCGCTGGTCGGTGATGGCCCGACCGTGGCGGCACGGGTCAAGGAGTACGCCGAGCTGGGTATCGATACCTTCATCTTCTCCGGCTACCCCCACCTGGAAGAGTCGTATCGGGTTGCCGAACTGCTGTTCCCGCACCTCGATGTGCAACGCCCGGAACAGGCCAAGGCGGGCGGTTACGTGAGCCCGTTCGGTGAAATGGTCGCCAACGACATCCTGCCCAAGTCCGTCGCGCAGAGCTGAGGGCCGGGCCATGAGTCGCAAAACTTCCACCACCCTGAGCCAGCGCCTGGCCCCGTGGGCACTGCCGGTGCTGCTGCTGGCAGCCTGGCAGCTGGCGGTCAGCGCCGGCTGGCTGTCGACCCGTATCCTGCCTGCGCCGAGCGCGGTGGTCAGTGCGGGTGTCGAGCTGGTGCGCAGCGGTGAAATCTGGACCCACCTGGCGATCAGCGGCTGGCGGGCCGGGCTGGGCTTCTTGATTGGCGGCAGCATCGGGCTGGTGCTGGGCTTCATCACCGGCCTGTCGAACTGGGGCGAACGCCTGCTCGACAGCTCGGTGCAGATGATCCGCAACGTGCCGCACCTGGCGCTGATCCCCTTGGTGATCCTGTGGTTCGGTATCGATGAGTCGGCGAAGATCTTCCTAGTCGCGCTGGGCACGCTGTTCCCGATCTACCTGAACACCTACCACGGCATCCGCAATGTCGACCCGGCACTGGTGGAAATGGCCCGCAGCTATGGCTTGTCCGGCTTCGGCCTGTTCCGCCAGGTGATCCTGCCCGGTGCGCTGCCCTCGATCCTGGTCGGTGTGCGCTTCGCCCTGGGCTTCATGTGGCTGACGCTGATCGTCGCCGAGACCATTTCGGCCAGCTCCGGCATCGGTTACCTGGCCATGAATGCCCGTGAATTCCTGCAGACCGACGTGGTGGTGCTGGCCATCGTCCTGTACGCCGTGCTCGGCAAGCTCGCCGACCTTGCTGCCCGCGGCCTGGAGCGGGTGTGGCTGCGCTGGCACCCGGCTTACCAGGTGGCGAAGAAGGAGGGCGCATGACCGTGCTCAAGGAACAGCCGCCACGCCTGCTGCGTGGTATCCCGCTGGCCGCCAACGGCCTGCGCAAGGCCTTCGGCCAGCGGGAAGTATTGAAAGGTATCGACCTGCATATCCCGGCCGGGCAGTTCGTGGCCATCGTCGGTCGCAGCGGTTGCGGCAAGAGCACCTTGCTGCGCTTGTTGGCCGGTCTCGACCAGCCGACTTCCGGACAGTTGCTGGCCGGAGCCGCCCAGCTGAGCGAAGCCCGCGAGGAAACCCGGCTGATGTTCCAGGAGGCGCGCCTGCTGCCTTGGAAAAAGGTGATCGACAACGTCGGCCTGGGGCTCAGCGGCAACTGGCGCCAGCGCGCTCTGGATGCGCTGGAGGCGGTCGGCCTGGCTGATCGTGCCAACGAATGGCCGGCGGCGTTGTCCGGTGGCCAGAAGCAGCGTGTGGCCCTGGCCCGGGCCTTGATCCACCAACCGCGCCTGCTGCTGCTGGATGAGCCGCTGGGCGCGCTGGATGCCCTGACCCGCATCGAGATGCAGCAACTGATCGAACGCCTGTGGCGTCAGCACGGCTTTACCGTGCTGCTGGTGACCCACGACGTCAATGAGGCGGTGGCTGTCGCGGATCGGGTAATCCTGATCGAAGACGGCGAAGTCGGCCTCGACCTTACCGTTGACCTGGCCAGGCCAAGGGCGCGTGGTTCGCTCCGCCTGGCCGCGCTGGAAAGCGAAGTGCTCAACCGTGTTCTGTCGGCTCCGGGTACTCCGCCCGAGCCGGACCCTGTAGCCCCTTTGCCCACGCAACTGCGTTGGGCGCACTGAAGCCAAAGAGAAGGAATCAAGCCATGACCATCAAAGCGATCAACGTCCGTAACCAGTTCAAAGGCACCGTGAAAGAAATCCTCGAAGGCCCGGTATTGTCGGAAATCGACGTGCAGACTGCCTCGGGTATCGTCACTTCGGTGATTACAACCCGCTCGGTGAAAGAGCTGGAACTGCAAGTGGGCAGCGAAGTGATCGCCTTCGTGAAATCGACTGAAGTGTCCATTGCCAAACTGTGATGTTGGCATTTGGGACTGCTTTGCAGTCCTTTCGCGACACAAGGCCGCTCCTACAGAAATCACTCGATCCCTGTAGGAGCGGCCTTGTGTCGCGAAAGGGCCGCACAGCGGCCCCAATAATGTCAGCCCTGACGCTTGGCCAGGAAAGGCGGCAGGTAAAGGCCCAGATACGCCTCGAACACCCGCTTGCCTTCTTCGGCCATGCGCGGCGTGATCGCCTCATGCAACTGCACTGACCGCGCATACACCCGGTCGCTCAGCTCCATCGCCAAGGCGAACACATCCACATCTGTCGGCATCACCGGCAGGTGAAAGTGCTGGTCGAACAGCTTTTGCATCAGGTCGCCCAGCTCCATGTCGTGCTGCCGGTCGGCCTGCACCACTTCACTGAGCCCATGCTGGGCCAGAATCAACTGCCGTGCCGCCGCATCCTCGTTGTAGATGTCGAGCATGCGCTGCTCGATCAGCCGCGAAAGCTCATGCCAGGTGGTGAACGCGCCGCTGTCGATCGGTGCGCGCAAGGCCTCGCGAAACGCCCGATGCACATCAGCGGTCAGCGCCTCCAGCAAGGCCGGGACGCTGGCGAAGAAGTGGTACACCGACGACGGCGGAATCTGCGCCCGCTCGGCCACGCTGTAGATCGAAAGCGCCGCCACCCCTTGTTCGGCCAACAGCTCACGTGCACAGGCCAGGATCGCTTCGATCCTGGCCTGGCTGCTGGCGCGTGGCTTGCGTGGGGTGGCGGTGCGGTTCATCAGTTGCTGATTGCCAGGATGCTGGCCTGGTAGGCGCCGACGAACAGGTCGAAGTCACCGACTTCCTCCTGCTCCAGCTCGGACTGCTTGGCGAGCGACTCGCGGGCCAAGGTCTCGAAGGCCTGTTGCTGCTCGACCGACAGCGGTTGCTCGCGGAAGGTCTCGGCATGCAGGCGGCTCTGGCGCAGGGAGAACTGGACGAAGGATTCGTCGTGCTCGGTCATGCGCGCCAGCACCTGGGCCGACGGGGTCAGCGAGGCGTCATCGACCTTGGCCTGCTGGGCAGCCAGGGCCCTGGCGTGTTCGTCGCCACCCTGGGCGCTGTCGAGCAACGCCGCCAGCTGGCCGATGCGGCTGATCAGCTCGGTAGCCCATTCGCGCAGCGCGACTGGCTGGCCGTTGCGCTGCAGTTTCAGCTCCGGGCGACGGCCTTCCTTGACCACGGTAAGGAAGTTGCTGGTGCACTGGCCGCACTCGCCGTTGTCCAGCTGCGGGCTTTCTTCAAGGGCGCAGAACAACAGGAAGGCGTCGAGGAAGCGCGCTTCGGTCAGGTCGATGCCCACCGGCAGGAACGGGTTGATGTCCAGGCAGCGCACTTCGACGTACTGCACGCCGCGCGAGGTCAGCGCCTGGATCGGCCGCTCGCCGGTGTAGGTGACGCGTTTCGGGCGGATGTTCGAGTAGTACTCGTTCTCGATCTGCAGGATGTTGGTGTTCAACTGCACCCATTCGCCATTCACATGCGTACCGACCTCGACATAAGGCGGGTAGGGCGTGCCCACCGCCTTGCGCAGGCTGTCGGTATAGCTGGCGAGGTTGTTGTAGCAGGGCGTGAGGCCGGCCTGGGCGTTGCTCTGGTAGCCCAGGTCACTCATGCGCAGGCTGGTGGCATAAGGCAGGTACAGGGTTTCGGCGTCGAGTTCTTCGAGCTGGTGCGGGCGGCCGCGCAGGAAGCCCTTGTCCAGTGCTGGCGAGGCGCCGAACAGGTACATCAGCAGCCAACTGTAGCGGCGGAAGTTGCGGATCAGCGCAATGTACGCCGAGGACTGGTAGTCGCGATCGCTTTCCTCGCCACCTTCGGCATCGCGCAGCAGCGGCCACAGCGCTTCCGGCAGAGAGAAATTGTAATGAATGCCGGCGATGCACTGCATGGTGCGGCCGTAGCGCAAGGCCAGGCCCTTGCGGTAGACGTGCTTGAGCTTGCCGATGTTCGAAGTGCCGTACTCGGCGATCGGGATATCTTCCTCGGCCGGCAACGTGCAAGGCATCGACGGACTCCACAAATACTCGTCGCGAAGCTTGCTGTAGACGAAGCGGTGGGTCTGTTCGAGGCTTTCGAGCACCTCGGCCGGGTCGGCCAGCGCCGGCGTGATGAACTCCAGCAGCGACTCGGAATAGTCTGTGGTGATCTGCTCGTTGGTCAGCGCCGAGCCCAGTGCCTCGGGGTGCGGGGTCTGGGCCAGGCGACCTTCGTCGGTCACGCGCAGGCATTCGCGCTCAATACCGTGCAGGCACTGCTTGAGCAGGGGGAGATTGGCGCCGAGCAAGCTCAGGCGGCGGTTGAGGAGGTCGCTCAAGATGTATTCCTTCACGCGTCAGTCGCCCCAATATGGGGGTAGAGCTGACGGTCTACAAGGGTAGGAAGAAAGGAACTGGCGTTGTCGCCTGGTTTACGCGGTTCCGGCAGTGCCAGCGCACTGCCGAAAAATACCGCAGATACCCCTTGGTGAGCTAGAGAACCGCGAAGGTTCCTTGCGCTTTCGCCACCAGTTTGTCGCCTTGAACTACGTCGGCGTCGACCACCAGGGTACGGCGCCCGGCGTGCAGCACACGGGCGGTGCACAGCACTTCACCGTCGCTGACCGCGCGCAGGTAGTTGATCTTGCATTCGATGGTCACACTCTGCTGGTCGAAACCGTGGCTGGCCGAGCAGGCCAGGCCCATGGCGATGTCAACCAGGCTGAAGATCGCCCCGCCGTGCAGCTTCTGGCCACGGTTGCGCAGGTGCGGCTCGAGCGCCAGGGCCACCTCGGCAACGCCTGTCTCCAGACGTTGCACGCGGCAGCCAAGGAGCTGGCTGTAAGCGCTTTGGACCACTTCCTTGGGGATGTCCATCACTTCTTCTTCAGTTGCTTGGCGTTGGCGAACAGGGCGGCCATGGCGTTGTTGGCCGGGGCTGCGGTGGCGGTTTCACGCTGGCGTGGCGCCTGCTGCTGGCGGTTGCCGCCATTGCCCCGGTTGCCGCCACGGTTGCCGTCGACTTTCTCGCCCGGGGTGTCGCTCATGCGCATGGACAGGCCGACGCGCTTGCGCGGGATGTCGACCTCCATGACCTTGACCTTGACCACGTCACCGGCCTTGACCGCTTCACGCGGGTCCTTGACGAACTTCTCCGACAGCGCCGAGATATGCACCAGGCCGTCCTGGTGCACGCCGATGTCGACGAAGGCACCGAAGTTGGTGACGTTGGTCACCACGCCTTCGAGGATCATGCCCGGCTCCAGGTCCTTGAGCTCCTCGACACCGTCCTGGAAGGTGGCGGTCTTGAACTCCGGGCGTGGGTCGCGGCCGGGTTTGTCCAGTTCCTGGAGGATGTCGGTGACGGTCGGCAGGCCGAAGGTCTCGTCGGTGAATTGCTTTGGGTCCAGGCGCTTGAGGAAGGCGCTGTCGCCAATCAGCGAGCGGATGTCACGGTCGGTGCCGGCGGCGATGCGCTGCACCAGCGGGTAGGCCTCAGGGTGCACGGCGGAGGCGTCGAGCGGGTTGTCGCCGTTCATCACGCGCAGGAAGCCTGCGGCCTGTTCGAAGGTCTTCTCGCCCAGGCGGCTGACCTTTTTCAGTGCCGCTCGGGTGGCGAACGGGCCGTTGGCGTCGCGGTGGGCGACGATATTCTGGGCCAGGGTCGCGTTCAGGCCCGAAATCCGGGTAAGCAGCGCGACCGAAGCGGTGTTGACGTCGACGCCCACGGCGTTCACGCAGTCCTCGACCACAGCGTCCAGGCCGCGGGCCAGCTTGATTTGCGAGACGTCGTGCTGGTACTGGCCGACACCGATGGATTTCGGGTCGATCTTTACCAATTCGGCCAGCGGGTCCTGCAGGCGGCGGGCGATCGACACGGCGCCACGGATCGACACGTCCAGGTCCGGGAATTCGCGGGCGGCCAGTTCAGACGCCGAATACACCGAAGCACCCGCTTCGGAGACCATGACCTTGGTGATTTTCAGGGCTGGGTACTTCTTGACCAGTTCGGCCACCAGCTTGTCGCTCTCGCGGCTGGCGGTGCCGTTGCCGATGGCGATCAGCTCCACCGAGTGCTTGGCGCACAAGGCGGCCATGATGGCAATGGTGCGGTCCCAGTCGTTCTTCGGTGCATGCGGGTAGACCGTGGTGTGGTCGAGCAATTTGCCTGTGGCATCGACCACCGCGATCTTGCAGCCGGTGCGCAGGCCCGGGTCGAAGCCCAGGGTGGCGCGCGGGCCGGCCGGGGCGGCCAGCAGCAGGTCGTGCAGGTTGTGGGCGAAGACGTTGATCGCCTCGCTCTCGGCATTGTCGCGCAGCTCGCCGAACAGGTCGGTTTCCAGGTGAGTGTAGAGCTTGACCTTCCAGGTCCAGCGGACCACTTCAGCCAACCATTTGTCGGCCGGGCGGCCGCGGTTTTCGATGCCGACGTGGTTGCCGATCATCAGTTCGCACGGGTGCAAGGTCCCGGGCAATTCTTCGCCGACCTTGAGCGAGGCGCTCAGCACGCCTTCGTTGCGCCCGCGGAAAATCGCCAGGGCGCGGTGCGAAGGGGCCGTGCGCAGCAGCTCGTCATGGGCGAAGTAGTCGCGGAACTTCGCGCCCTCTTCTTCCTTGCCCGCCACCACGCGGGCGCTGAGCACCGCTTCCTGCTTGAGGAAATTGCGCAGCTTGTCGAGCAGGGCAGCGTCTTCGGCGAAACGCTCCATGAGGATGTACTTGGCGCCTTCCAGTGCGGCCTTGGCATCGGCCACGCCTTTTTCGGCGTCGACGAAGCGCGCGGCTTCGCTTTCCGGCGCCAGGCCGGGGTCGTTGAACAGGCCGTCGGCCAGCTCGCCGAGGCCGGCTTCCAGGGCGATCTGGCCCTTGGTGCGGCGCTTCTGCTTGTACGGCAGGTAGAGGTCTTCAAGACGCGTCTTGGTGTCGGCCAGCTTGATCTCGCGGGCCAGTTCCGGAGTCAGCTTGCCCTGTTCCTCGATGCTGGACAGGATGCTGGCACGGCGCTCGTCGAGCTCGCGCAGATAGCGCAGGCGCTCTTCCAGATGGCGCAGCTGGGTGTCGTCGAGGCTACCGGTCACTTCCTTGCGGTAACGGGCGATGAAAGGCACGGTCGAGCCTTCGTCCAACAGGCCCACGGCCGCCTCGACCTGCTGGGGGCGTACGCCCAGTTCCTCGGCGATACGGCTGTTGATGCTGTCCATGTAAACCACCTGACATTTGTGAATACGGGGGTCGCCGATGGGCCTTGGGCCCGGTGGCGCTGGATGAAAGCCGCGCATTATACCCATCGCAAACGGCTTGCGGTGATGGCGCCCGGCCAGCCGGAACTGGCGCCCGGGGAAAAATCTGCTAACAATGCTCACGCAACGTGCAGCAGTGGCTACGCCATAATGCGCGGCGATATCAGAGGAGTTATTCATGACCGGCACCGCAAACACCGCTGAAGGTGACAAGATTCTCATCGTCGACGACGACCCGGGGCTCAGCAGCCTGCTGGAACGTTTCTTCACCAGCAAGGGCTACCGCGCCCGTGCGGTGCCCAACACCGAACAGATGGACCGCCTGTTGGCGCGCGAGGTGTTCAACCTGGTGGTGCTCGACCTGATGCTGCCAGGCGAAGACGGCCTGTCCGCCTGCAAGCGCCTGCGCCAGTCGAACAACCAGATCCCGATCATCATGCTCACCGCCAAAGGTGACGAGCTCAGCCGCATCAAGGGCCTTGAACTCGGTGCAGACGACTACCTGGGGAAGCCGTTCAACCCGGACGAGCTGATGGCACGGGTCAAGGCCGTGTTGCGCCGCCAGGCGCCGAGCGTGCCGGGCGCCCCGGGCACCGAGGACGAGTCGGTCACCTTCGGCGACTACGAGCTGTCGCTGGCTACCCGCGAGCTCAAGCGTGGCGACGAAGTGCACATGCTCACCACCGGCGAATTCGCCGTGCTCAAGGCGCTGGTGATGCATGCGCGCGAGCCGCTGACCCGCGACAAGCTGATGAACCTGGCCCGTGGCCGCGAGTGGGATGCCCTCGAGCGCTCCATCGACGTGCAGATCTCGCGCCTGCGCCGCATGATCGAGCCGGATCCGTCCAAACCGCGCTACATCCAGACGGTCTGGGGCGTCGGCTATGTGTTCGTGCCAGACGGAAACGCTGGCAAATGATGCTTCGCCGTCGATGAAAACGCCGCTCTGGTTCCCGCAAAGCTTCTTTGCCCGCACCCTGTGGCTGGTGTTGATCGTTGTCCTGTTCTCCAAGGCACTGACGCTGGTCTACCTGCTGATGAACGAGGACGTACTGGTCGATCGGCAGTACAGCCATGGCGTTGCGCTGACCCTTCGCGCCTATTGGGCGGCTGATGAAGAAAACCGCGACAAGATCGCCGATGCCGCCGGGCTGATCCGGGTTACCGGTTCCGGTGTGCCGGAGGGTGAACAGCACTGGCCTTACAGCGAGATCTACCAGCGGCAGATGCAGGCCGAGCTGGGCGAAGATACCGAAGTGCGCCTGCGCATCCATGCGCCGCCCGCCTTGTGGGTGAACGCACCGAGCCTGGGCCCGGGCTGGCTGAAGGTGCCGTTGTACCCGCATCCACTGCGTGGGCAGAAGATCTGGAACGTGCTGGGCTGGTTCCTGGCCATTGGCCTGTTGTCCACTGCCTCGGCGTGGATCTTCGTGCGCCAGCTCAACCAGCCGTTGAAACGCCTGGTGTTCGCCGCCCGGCAGCTAGGTCAGGGGCGCAGCGTGCGCCTGCCGATCAGCGACACGCCCAGCGAGATGACCGAGGTCTACCGGGCCTTCAACCAAATGGCTGAAGATGTCGAGCAGGCGGGTCGTGAGCGGGAACTCATGCTGGCGGGGGTTTCACATGACTTGCGGACCCCGCTCACGCGCCTGCGCCTGTCGTTGTCGTTGTTGAACAGTGACAACGAGCTGAGTGACGACATGGTCCGCGATATCGAGGACATGGACGCGATTCTGGATCAGTTCCTCGCGTTCATCCGCGATGGTCGGGACGAGCCGGTGGAGGAGGTCGACCTGGCCGACCTGGTGCGCGAGGTGGTGGCGCCCTATAACCAGCCTGAGGAGCGCGTGCGCCTGTGTCTGGAGCCTATTCCCCCATTCCCGCTGCGTCGGGTTTCGCTCAAGCGCATGCTTGGCAACCTGATCGGCAATGCCCTGCATCACGCTGGCAAGGGCGTCGAGGTGGCGGCCTATGTGTCGGGGGACGAGAGCGCACCGTATGTGGTGCTCAGCGTGCTGGACCGGGGTACCGGGATCGACGAATCCGAGCTGGAAACCATCTTCAACCCGTTCATTCGTGGGGACCGTGCCCGCGGCGGCAAGGGGACCGGGCTGGGCTTGGCCATCGTCAAGCGGATCGCTGCGCAGCATGGCGGGAATGTCGAGTTGCGCAACCGCTCCGGTGGCGGTATCGAGGCACGGGTGCGACTGCCTCTAGGCTTGCTGCTGCCGCGTAATGCGGTGTGAGCTTGACTGGCCTCTTCGCGGCTAAAGCCGCTACCACAGGTCCGGCACAGGCCCGAAGGCTGCGGTGATTCTGTGGGAGCGGCTTTAGCCGCGAAGGGGCCGGTGCAGGCCTGAGTCAGCCTTTACCTTTGGTCCGGGTCTGGTTCGGCCCGCCATTCTTCTCCAGGTGCTCGATGATCATCGCGGCCACATTCTTGCCGGTGGTCACTTCGATCCCTTCCAGCCCAGGCGACGAGTTCACTTCCATCACCAGTGGCCCATGGTTCGAGCGCAGGATATCCACACCCGCCACGCTCAGCCCCATCACCTTGGCGGCTCGAATGGCGGTCATACGCTCTTCAGGGGTGATCTTGATCAGGCTGGCCACCCCGCCGCGGTGCAGGTTGGAGCGGAACTCCCCCGGCTTGGCCTGGCGCTTCATCGAGGCGATCACCTTGTCGCCCACCACGAAGCAGCGGATATCCGCACCACCGGCCTCCTTGATGTACTCCTGAACCATGATGTTCTGCTTCAGCCCCATGAATGCCTCAATCACCGACTCGGCTGCCTTGGTGGTCTCGCACAGCACTACGCCGATGCCTTGGGTGCCTTCCAGCACCTTGATCACCAGCGGTGCGCCATTGACCATCTGGATCAGGTCGGGGATGTCATCCGGCGAGTGGGCGAAACCGGTGATCGGCAGGCCGATACCCCGGCGCGACAGCAGCTGCAGCGAGCGCAGCTTGTCGCGCGAGCGGGCGATGGCCACCGATTCGTTGAGCGGGTATACGCCCATCATCTCGAACTGGCGCAGCACCGCGCAGCCGTAGAAGGTCACTGAGGCGCCGATGCGCGGGATCACTGCATCGAAGCCTTCCAGCGGTTTGCCGCGGTAGTGGATCTGCGGCTTGTGGCTGGCGATGTTCATGTAGGCCCGCAGGGTGTCGATCACCACCATTTCATGGCCCCGCTGGGTACCGGCTTCGACCAGACGGCGGGTGGAATACAGACGCGGATTGCGCGACAGCACAGCGATCTTCATGCAGCACCTGTGACAGGGGAGAGGGTGGCCGGATAGGCCGGTTTGTCTTGTACATATTTCAAGCCGGGGTTGACCACCAGCTGGCCATGTATCAGCGCCTTGGAGCCCAGCAGCAGGCGATAGCGCATGTTCTTGCGGCAGGCCAGGGTGAATTCGACTTCCCAGACCGCATCGCCCAGTGCCAGCGTGGTGCGGATCACGTAACGGGTCTGTGCCTGGCCGTTGGAGCTCTTGATGGTCTTCATGGTTACCAGCGGAGCCTCACAGCGGCGGTGGCGCAGTTGCACCACCGAACCAAGGTGGGCGGTGAAGCGCACCCAGCGTTGGCCGTCACGCTCGAACGGTTCGACCTCGGTGGCATGCAGGCTGGAGGTGCTGGCACCGGTGTCGATCTTGGCGCGCAGGCCCGCCACGCCAAGGTCTGGCAGGGCCACCCACTCGCGCAGGCCGATGACTGTCAGATGGTCAAATTTCTTCACGAAGCACACCCTGCGGATAAGGTGGTGAACTGTAAGCACGGCGGGGACTTTTTGCATCCGTCAGTTACGGTAGTACAGTTCGATGAAAGACAGAATTCGAGGAAACGAGATGGCACAAAAAGCCGAGGATGACGACAAGGTCCGCCTGGACAAGTGGCTGTGGGCGGCCCGCTTCTACAAGACCCGTGCGCTGGCCAAGGCGGCCATCGAAAGCGGCAAGGTGCACTGCCGGGGTGAGCGCTGCAAACCGGGCAAGGAGCCGCGGGTAGGCGATGAGTTCGTACTACGTACCGGGTTCGACGAGCGCACGGTCGTGGTCAAGGCGTTGTCGGTGGTGCGGCGTGGGGCGCCAGAAGCGCAGACGTTGTATGAAGAGACCGAGGACAGCGTGCGCCGCCGCGAGCAGGCGGCCGAAATGCGCAAGGCGGGGGCGATGGGCGTTACTTCGGATGGCCGCCCGAACAAGAAGCAGCGGCGGCAGATTCACCAGTTACACGGGAGCTTTGAATAGCTGGGGCTGCAAGGCAGCCCCAGTGGTCTAGCGGATTACTGCCAATCGCCCGACCAACGGTAACTTTCTGGCAAGGGCAAACAGCGGAGCGGTCCAGCGCAGCAGCAAGGCACTGCCCTTGGCTGCCAACGGCGTATGGCAGCTCCAGCCCAGCGCCAGCACTGCCATCAGCAGGCCACCGATGTAGTCGTCCTGTCCCCAATGTGCTCCGGCCACCAGCCGCGGCATCATGAACAGGAACGCCAGGCCCCAGACCACCAGATGCTGCACGAGCCGGCGGCTGAACAGGCTCATGAACAAGGCCCAGATCAGCAGCACCGAGGCATGATCGCCTGGGAAGCTGTTGCTTGAACGGTCTTTCAGCTCCCAGGCTTTTTCCAGGTTCGGGTAGTAGCTGCTGAGTTGTACCACGTTGTCGAACACCATCGATGGGCTGTCGTGTTGCCAACCCATTGCATCCACCCACTTGGAAAACAGCGCGCGAATCACCACTAATAGGAGCAGCGTGACCATAAAGCCAAAGAAGGCTTCGCGAACCTGGCTGGCCTTGAACACCCAGTTGCCGCGGATCAGCACGGCCAGAAGGATCAGGCCGACGACGATGTCGAAGGGGCGCAGGCTGCCGACGGTCCAGATGTAGCGCCAGGCCGTGTGGTCGGCCAGTGGTGCGTTCAGGCTGTGGAACAGCCACTCGTCGAAAGTCAGGCACAGGATCTGGCCAATAGGCCATAACCAGAAACACAGTAGAGCGATGGGAAGCAGCGTACAGGCTGCCAATGGCCCCCAGGACCACCTTGCTTGGAACAGTGGTCGATTGTCCATAAAATACCTCTATTGCCAACGGGAATCAGAGCGCCTTGTGAGCGTTCTACCACGGGATTGCGCAGTAGTTCGAAATCCCGTGTAACCATTTTGTCATCATTTTTCAGATAGCCAAAACCTATGAGCGATTTGCCTGATACCGATTTCACCCAACGTTTCATCTTCGACGAGCGCGATGTGCGCGGCGAGTGGGTGTCTCTCGATGACAGCTACGCCGCGGTGCTGGCGCGTCATGATTACCCACAGCCGGTGCAGGCACTGCTTGGCGAACTGATGGCCGCCACCGCCTTGCTGGTGGGCGCGCTGAAGTTCGACGGCCTGCTGATTCTGCAGGCGCGCTCCGAAGGGCCGATCCCGCTGCTGATGGTCGAATGCTCGGGCGAGCGCGACATCCGTGGCATGGCCCGCTACGAAGCGGAGCAGATCCCGGCCGACGCTACCCTGGAGCAGTTGATGCCCGGTGGCCACCTGACCCTGACCATCGACCCGATCAAAGGCCAGCGCTACCAGGGCACCGTCGACCTGGACGGTGCCAACCTGTCGGAATGCTTCACCAACTACTTCGTGCAGTCGCAGCAGCTCAACACCCGCTTCTGGCTCAATGCCGAAGGCGGCAAGGCCCGTGGCCTGCTGCTGCAGCAGCTGCCACGCGATCGCCAGCCGGACGATGAGGAACGTGAAGACAGCTGGCAGCATGTAATTGCCCTGGCCAAGACGCTCAAGCCCGAGGAATGGTCGGAAGACAACGAAACCCTGCTGCACCGTCTTTACCACGAGGACGCGGTACGCCTGTTCGACATCCAGCCGCTGCGCTTCAAGTGCAGTTGCTCGCGCGAACGTTCCGGCAATGCGCTGGTCAGTTTGGGCGAACAGGATGCCAAGGCGCTGGTCGAGGAGTGCGGCGGAACGGTAGAGATCGATTGCCAGTTCTGTAACGAGCGCTATTTCTTCGATGCCAGCGATGTTGCGCAGCTGTTTGCCGGTGGCGGCACGGAAGCGGCGTCAGAAACTCGCCACTGAAACGTTTAATTTCAGGGAAATCTCCTGTCGAATTGCGCAAAAGAGCGGTTCTGACAGGAGGGGCCTACTTTTTTTGGGCGTTTCTGGCATAATCCGGCCACTTTTTTCGCTGTAGTAGTTTTTTCGAGACAACTACAAAACGTTTGGAGCACTCGGCCTCGGGCCGGATGGGGTATCTCATGACGCAAGCCAACAACACCGTGTACACCGACCTGAGCGTCGATGAGCTGGTTAAAGAAGCGCTGTCCCGCGGTGAAGGCGTGCTGGCCGATACTGGCGCACTGGTAGTCGAAACTGGCCACCGTACTGGTCGCTCGCCGGCTGACCGTTTCATCGTCGAAGAACCTTCCACCCAGGCCGCCATCGCCTGGGGCCCGATCAACCGCAAGTTCCCGGCCGACAAGTTCGATGCCCTGTGGGACCGCGTCGAGGCGTTCAACAACGCCCAGGATCACTTCGTTTCCTACGTCCACGTAGGCGCTGCTGCCGAGCACTACCTGCCGGTGAAAATGACCACCCAGACTGCCTGGCAGAACCTGTTCGGTCGTTGCCTGTTCATCAACCCGGAGCAGTTCAACCCGGCTGGTCGCGACCAGTGGCAGATCCTCAACGTCGCCAACTTCGTTTGCGAACCTGAGCGTGACGGTACCAACTCCGACGGTTGCGTGATCATCAACTTCGCCCAGAAGAAAGTGCTGATCGCTGGCATGCGCTACGCCGGCGAAATGAAGAAAGCCATGTTCTCGGTGCAGAACTTCCTGCTGCCGGCCGCTGACGTGCTGCCGATGCACTGCGCTGCCAACATTGGCGAGGAAGGTGATGTCACCCTGTTCTTCGGCCTGTCCGGCACTGGCAAGACCACCCTGTCGGCCGACGAAAGCCGTTACCTGATCGGTGACGACGAGCACGGTTGGGGCGAAGGCGTTGTCTTCAACATGGAAGGTGGCTGCTACGCCAAGTGCATCGACCTGTCCGAGAAGAACGAGCCAGTCATCTGGAAAGCCATCAAGCATGGCGCCGTGCTGGAAAACGTCGTTCTCGACGCCAACAAGCACGCCGACTACGCTGACGTCAGCCTGACCCAGAACAGCCGCGCTGCCTACCCGCTGGAGCACGTCGCCAAGCGCGCCGAAGCCAACCTGGGTGGCGAGCCGAACGCAGTCATCTTCCTGACCTGCGACCTGACCGGTGTTCTGCCTCCGGTTTCGATCCTGAACAACGAGCAGGCGGCCTACCACTTCCTGTCCGGCTACACCGCGCTGGTCGGTTCGACCGAAATGGGTTCGGGCGGCGGCATCAAGTCGACCTTCTCCACCTGCTTCGGCGCGCCGTTCTTCCCGCGCCCGGCGGGTGAATACGCCGAGCTGCTGATCAAGCGTATCAACGCTTTCGGCTCCAAGGTCTACCTGGTCAACACCGGCTGGACCGGTGGTGGCTACGGCGTTGGCAAGCGCTTCAGCATCCCGACCACCCGTGGCGTGATCGCCGCTATCCAGAGCGGTGCTCTGGTCGGCGCCGAAACCGAGCACCTGGACATCATCAACCTGGACGTGCCAAAGGCCGTGCCGGGTGTGGAAACCGAGCTGCTCAACCCACGCAACACCTGGGCTGACAAAGCTGCCTACGACGAGGCCGCCAAAGGCCTGGCCAAACTGTTCATCGAGAACTTCAAGAAATTCGAAGTTTCCGATGCAATCAAGGCAGCTGGTCCAAAGCTGTAAGCTGAACCCCAGTCGTAACGAGAAAGCCGCCCTCCGGGGCGGCTTTTTTGTTTTTTGTAGGAGCGGCCTTGTGTCGCGAAAGGGCCGCAAAGCGGCCCCCTTGGCTAGCAGCGGCGCTGCTGAAACTGCTGAAACTGCTGAAACTGCTGAAACTGCTGAAACTGCTGGGGCTGCTTCGCAGCCCTTTCGCGACACAAGGCCGCTCCTAGCTGGGATCGCGGGCACCCAAGGTCTGGAATTTCTGTTTCACTGTCAGCATCCACAGCCAAGATACGAGCCAGCCTGATGACCGAATCCCCCAACCGCACGGCCTTCTCCCACTTCCACCCAGTCCTCACCCGCCCCCAGGACAACGATGTCAACGGCCACATCGCCGGCGCCACTGTGCATGGCTTCTTCGAAACCTCCATCCAGGCCTTCCTTGTCGAACAGGCCAACCTGGACCTGCGCGATGGCGAGTTGGCGGCCTTCGTGGTGAGTTCAGCGGCAGACTTCTTCGCCTTGCCGGGCTTCCCGGATGTGCTGGAGGTGGGGCTGGGGGTGACGCGGCTGGTGGGCAGTACCGTGGAGTACCGCCTGGCGCTCTATCGCCCTGGGGAGACCGATGCGTGCGCGGCGGGGACGGTGGTGCAGGTATTTATCGAGCGTGCCAGCGGCCGTCCGGTGCCGCTGCCCGAGCCGCTGCAGGTGATACTGGCCGGCCTGCAACTCGGCTCGCAGGCATGAAAAAGCCCTGCCGGTGAGGGCAGGGCTCTTTTTACCCGCAGGCTGAGCCTCAGGTATCAGTCGCGCCAGTGGCGCTTGTGCTTGCGGTGGCCGTAGTGGTGGCCACGGTCGTAATGACGACGGTCGTCGTAGTCACGACGGTAGCGACGCTCGTCATGGCGC
Organism: Pseudomonas sp. NBRC 111130; assembly: GCF_001320485.1. NCBI lineage: Bacteria > Pseudomonadati > Pseudomonadota > Gammaproteobacteria > Pseudomonadales > Pseudomonadaceae > Pseudomonas > Pseudomonas sp. NBRC 111130. The sequence goes on along the minus strand of NZ_BCBG01000030.1, from coordinate 27,402 downwards.
TCGTCTTCATCGGCCTTGTTGCCCATGTAGTTACCCAGCGCACCACCAGCACCGCCGCCCGCGGCCGCACCGATGTAACTACCGGTGGTGCCGCCCATCGAGCGACCTACCACGTTACCGCCTGCAGCGCCCAGGGCGCCGCCGATGGCGGCCTCGCCACGCTGGCGCTTGTCGGCACCAAGGGCACCGCCGGCCGCACCGCCCAGGCCGGCACCAATTGCACCGCCCGTGCTACCACCGATGGAGTTGCCCACTACGGAGCCGAGTACCCCACCCAATGCGCCGCCAATGCCAGCCTCGGTATTGCCGCCTGCCATGGCAACGCCGCTGAGCAAGCTGAAAGACAACAACAGAATCGAGGAGTACTTCTTCATCGAGAAAGCCTCATAGGGATGACGATGGCGAATTTGAGGCTAAGGCGAGCGGCTGGCAACGAAAATCCGACGAGTAACACGAGTTGTACACAATTCTCTAAGTTACTGTATTTGCTGTGAAACTTTATCGTTTTTCGCTTGTCAGAGGTATTTGTGACAAAGCCCTGGACCTCGCGGTTCAGGGCTTTTTTGGTTTTTGCCGAGGCGCTTGCGTTACAGGATACGGCCGTCGTCCCGCGCGCGTTCCAGTTTGATGGCAACGAATTTGGAGGTCGGCGTATGGCTGCCGTCGCCGATGCTCTCCAGCGGAATCAGCGGGTTCACCTCCGGATAGTACGCCGCCGCCTGCCCGGCCGGGATGTCGAAGGCCAGCAATGTGAAGCCGTGCACACGGCGCACATGTTCATCACCCCACAACGAGACAATGTCGACCTTCTGCCCAGGCTGGAAGCCCAGGCGGATGATGTCGGCCTCGTTGGCAAAAAGTACCTCGCGCTGGCCGCGCACGCCTCGGTAGCGGTCGTCCAGGCCGTAGATGGTGGTGTTGTACTGATCGTGGGAACGCATCGATTGCATGATCAGGTCCGGCACCTGACCGCTGGCACGAACGCGCTCGTCGATCAGGGTGTCGGGCAGCAGGTTGGCCTTGAAGTTGGCGCGGCCAGTGCTGGTCTTCCACTGACGGCTGCCGGCGCTGTTGCCGAGGTAAAAGCCGCCCGGGTGGGCAAGGCGCTGATTGAAACCGGCAAATCCGGCAATGGTGTCGCCAATCAGGTCGCGAATGCGCGCGTAGTCGGCCACCAGCCAGTGCCAGTCCACCGGGTGTTTGCCAAGGGTGGCGGCCGCGATACCGGCGACCACGGCAGGCTCCGAGCGCATCTGGTGTGAAAGCGGCTTGAGCTGGCCATTCGAGGCGTGAACCATGCTGAACGAGTCTTCCACGGTGACAGCCTGAGGCCCGTCGGCCTGCAGGTCGATGTCAGTGCGGCCCAGGCACGGCAGGATCAGTGCTTGCTTGCCGTGGATCAGGTGGCTGCGGTTGAGCTTGGTGCTGATCTGCACGGTGAGTTCGCAGTTGCGCAGTGCCTTGGCGGTACGCTCGGTGTCTGGGGTGGCCTGGGCGAAGTTGCCGCCAAGGCCGATGAACACTTTCGAACGGCCATCGAGCATGGCGTGGATCGCCTCCACGGTGTTGTGGCCGTGGTGTCGCGGCACCGGGAAGTTGAAGCGTTTTTCGATGGCATCGAGCAGCGCCACTGGCGGCCGCTCGTTGATACCCATGGTGCGATCGCCTTGCACGTTGCTGTGCCCACGTACCGGGCACAGGCCGGCACCCGGCACGCCGATGTTGCCGCGCAGCATCTGCAGGTTGACGATTTCCTGGATGGTCGGCACCGAGTGGCGGTGCTGGGTGATACCCATCGCCCAGCACATGATCACGCGCTTGCCACGGCAATACATGCGTGCAGCCAGCTCGATGTCGGTCAGCGTCAGGCCGGATTGTGCCTGGATGTGCTCCCAGGAGGTGGCGTCCACCGCTGCCAGGTATTCGTCCACGCCATGGCCGTGTTCGGCGATGAACACATGGTCGAAGATGGCGGGTTCACCGTTGGCCTGGGCTTCGCGCTCCCACTGCAAGACAAACTTGGCCATGCCGCGCAGCAAGGCCATGTCACCGCCCAGTGCCGGGCGGAAGAAAGCGGTGTTGGTCGGCCGGTCGCTGTTGGTCAGCATCTCCAGCGGGTTCTGCGGGTGCTGGAAGCGCTCCAGCCCACGCTCCTTGAGCGGGTTGACGCAGACCACCTGGGCACCACGTTTCACCGCATCGCGCAGTGGGTCGAGCATGCGTGGGTGGTTGGTGCCCGGGTTCTGGCCCCAGACGAAGATCGCATCGGCGTGCTCGAAATCGTCGTAGGTGACTGTGCCCTTGCCGACCCCGACGCTCTGGCTCAGGGCCACGCCGCTGGCCTCGTGGCACATGTTCGAGCAATCGGGGAAGTTGTTGGTGCCATAGGCCCGCACGAACAGCTGATACAGATAAGCCGCTTCGTTGCTGGCCCGGCCGGAGGTGTAGAACTCGGCCTGGTCGGGCGTGGCCAGCTTGTTCAGTTCCCGGGCGATCAGGGCGTAGGCGGCATCCCAGCTGATCGGCTGGTAGCGATCGGTTTGTGCGTCGTAGACCATTGGCTCGGTCAGGCGGCCCTGGTACTCAAGCCAGTAGTCACTTTGCTGAAGCAATGCGCTGACGCTGTAGCGAGCGAAAAACGCCGCGTCGACACGGCGTTTGGTCGCTTCCCAGTTGACCGCCTTGGCACCGTTCTCGCAGAACTTGACCATGCCGCTCTCGGGCGAGTCGCCCCACGCGCAGCCGGGGCAGTCGAAGCCGCCGTTCTGGTTGGTCTTGAGCAGGGCGCGAATGTTCTTCAGCGCGTTGTCGCTGCCGACCCAGGCCTTGGCTACGCTGCGCAGCGCGCCCCAACCACCGGCGGGGCCGTGGTAGGGCTGGTAACGAGGGGTGGAGGCAGGGGCGTTATCAGGGAGTTGCTGGTACGAGGTCACGACTGTTACGACTCCGCCGCAGGGCTGTAGACCCGCGGTGCACTGTGTTTGGGCAGATGAATAAGGTTGAGGTTGTGCTTGCGCGCCCATTGCAGGGCCAGGCCAGTGGGCGCCGAGAGGCTGACCAGGGTCTGGATGCCGGCGCGCAGCACTTTCTGGATCAGCTCCAGGCTGCAGCGGCTGGTGACGATGGCCAGGCCGCCGGCAGTGCTGATGCCTTGGCGCAGCAGGGCGCCGATCAGCTTGTCGAGGGCGTTGTGCCGGCCAATGTCTTCGCGGCCCATCAGCAGTTCGCCCTGGGCGTTCATGAACAGCGCAGCGTGCACGGCACCGCAGTGCTGGCCCAGCGGCGTGAACCCATCGATCCGCTCGCGCAGGCCTGCCAGCCATTGCGCCGGCGGCAACGGCGCGCCAGGCAGAGCGGTCAGCTCTGGCAGCGCCTGTTCCAGGGCTTCCACCCCGCACAGGCCGCAGCCGCTGGTACCGGCCAGCTGGCGGCGCTGGTTCTTCAGGTTCCAGAACGCACGGCTGGAAATCTCCAGGTCGGCATACATCGCCGAGCCGCTGCCCGAAAGCTTCAGGTCATAGATTTCTGCAGTGCCTTCGACGATGCCGCTGCCAACGCTGAAACCGACCGCAAAGTCTTCCAGGTCGGTGGGGCTGACCAGCATGACCGCCTGGTTCAGGCCGTTGTAGGCAATGGCCAGAGCGACTTCTTCGGCCAGTGGCGTGCAGGCGCGTTCGCCGTCGCTGAGCTGGACGTAGTCGTAGGTATTGCTGGCGGCGGGCAGGGCCAGAGGCATGGAGGCTGCGCAGACCGGAGGTTTGCTTTGCATCGGGAAACTGACTGTTGGCGGCTGTTTGATAGCACCAGCCTAGGCCGCTGTGTCGAGCGCGTCTAATCGCTAGGGTCTATGCCTTGATAGACCGCGTCGATTGGTCGCAGTGGGGCGGGCAGGGCAATCCTGGCCTAGACTCCTGGCTCCGAGGTTTACGTCAACAAGGAGCGCGTCATGAGCCTGTTCAGTTTCGTGAAGGAAGCCGGCGAGAAGTTGATCGACCTGCTGACTCCCGGCAATGCCAATGCCGAGGAACAGCTGAAGAAACACGTGGAAAGTGTCGGCCTGGGCAACCCGAACATCTCGGCCACTGTAGAGGGTGACAAGGTCATTCTCAAGGGCGAGGTGGCCAGCCAGGAGGAGAAAGAGAAGATCATTCTTGCTGCCGGCAATATCGCCGGGGTGGCCAGCGTCGATGATCAGATCACCGTGACCGGGCCGGTCGTGGCGGCGGCAAGGTTCGTTACCGTGAAAAAGGGTGACACGCTGTCAGCGATTGCAGTGGTGGCGTATGGCAAGGCCGATTACAACAAGATTTTCGAGGCCAACAAGCCGATGCTCAAGCACCCGGACAAGATCTACCCAGGGCAGGTGCTGCGCATTCCTGACTGATCTGTGTGGCAGTTTCGCGGGCACGCCCGCTCCCACAGGAATGGCGCCAGCTTTTAACATGTGGGCAAGACAGTTGCTCCCACAGGATTTTCACTGGTCCTGTGGGAGCGGGCGTGCCCGCGAAGAGGCCCTTACAGGCCAACCAGCAAATCCCGGTAATCTTCGACCGCCGCGAATTCCTCGGTATCGCGCGGCTGCGCCTTGCTGTCCGGCTGGCGCACCGCCAACAGGTGCCCCACGCCAAACCGCCGCGCACTGCGCAGGATGGCCAAGGTGTCATCGATGAACAGGCTGCGCTGCGGATCAAAGCCGATATCCGCCTTCAAGGCGTCCCAGAACTGCGGGTTTTCCTTCGGATAGCCGTAATCGTGCGAACTGATCAGCCGCTCGAAGTACGGCGCCAACTCCACCCGCTCGAGCTTCAGCGACAGTGAATCGCGGTGGGCATTGGTGATCATCACCACGCGCTTGCCGGCCTTGCGGATAGCAGCCAGGAAGGTATCGGCATCGGGCCGCAGGGCGATCAGGTCGGCGATTTCGCGCTTGAGCTCGCGAATCGGCAAATTCAGCTCGCGGCTCCAGAAGTCCAGGCAGTACCAGTTGAGCGTGCCGGCATTGCGTTCGAACAGCGGTTGCAGCTCCATTTCCGCCATGGCCCGGCTGACCCCGTGCAGCTCGGCGTAGCGCTGGGGCAGGTGGTCGAGCCAGAAGCGGTTGTCGTAGTGCAGGTCGAGCAGGGTGCCGTCCATGTCCAGCAGGACGGTATCGATGGCAGACCAGGGAAGAACAGGCATGGGAAACTCTCGATCAGTCGGCAAGCCACGGTATAGTAACGCGTTCACGCCAAGGAGCTGCCCCATGCGCCAGAAACCCACCGTCCTCAGTCGCGAGATCGTCGCCAGCAGTCGCCTGTTCAGGGTCGAGGCCGTGCAGCTGCGCTTCAGCAATGGCAACGAGCGTACCTATGAGCGCCTGGTTGGCCGAGGCAACGGCTATGGCGCGGTGATGATCGTCGCCATGCTCGATGCCGAGCACGCGGTGCTGGTGGAGGAATACTGCGGCGGCACCGACGAATATGAGCTGTCGCTGCCCAAAGGCCTGATCGAGCCGGGTGAGGACGTGCTGGCCGCGGCTGACCGTGAGCTCAAGGAAGAAGCCGGCTTTGGCGCTCGCCAGCTGGAGCATCTGACCGAGCTGTCGCTGTCCCCAGGCTACATGAGCCAGAAGATCCAGGTGGTGCTGGCCAGCGACCTCTACGAGGAGCGCCTGGAGGGCGACGAGCCGGAGCCGATGCGGGTCGACAAGGTCAACCTGCGCGAACTCTCGGCCCTGGCCATGCACCCGCAGTTCACCGAAGGACGAGCGTTGGCGGCGCTGTACCTGGCCCGTGACCTGCTGATCCAGCGGGGGCTGCTCGAAGCATGAACGACCTGCAACTGATGCACGAAGTGGTCAAGCTCGCCCAGCAGGCCGGCGAGGCCATCCTGCCGTTCTGGCGCGCCGACGTGGCAGTGACCAACAAGGCCGACGACTCGCCGGTGACGGCTGCCGACCTCGCGGCGCATCGGGTCATCGCCGATGGCTTGCTGGCGCTGGCGCCGCAGATTCCGGTGCTGTCCGAAGAGGACTGTAATATCCCGCTGGCCGAGCGCCAGGGCTGGAGCCGCTGGTGGCTGGTCGATCCGCTCGACGGCACCAAGGAGTTCATCGCCGGCAGTGAGGAATTCACCGTCAACATCGCGCTGGTCGAGACCGGCGAGGTGGTGTTTGGCGTGGTGGCCATGCCGACCAACGGTCGCTGCTATTTCGGTGGCCGCAGCTTCGGTGCCTGGCGCTGCGAAGGGGCTGCCCAGGTGCAGCCGGTTCAAGTGCGCAATGCGCCGCCTGCCGGTGGCCGCTTCACCGTGGTGGCCAGCCGTCGTCATTCCAGCCCGCAGCAGGAAGCGCTGCTGGCTGGCCTGAGTGCTGCTGTGGGTGAACTGGAACTGGCGAATATCGGCAGTTCGCTGAAATTCTGCCTGCTGGCTGAGGGCAGCGCCGATTGCTACCCACGCCTGGCGCCGACCTCGCAATGGGACACGGCGGCGGCGCAGGGTGTGCTGGAAGGCGCCGGGGGCGAGGTGATCGAGGTCGATGGCCAGCCATTCCGCTACCCGGCGCGTGAGTCCCTGCTCAATCCGTTCTTCCTGGCGCTGCCTGCCAACGCTAGCTGGCGCCAGGCGTTCCTGAGCCTGATCTGACGCTCCATTGTGGGAGCGGGTTCACCCGCGAACACCGGCGAAGCCGGTGCCATGCACCGCGTTGGATTCTTCGCGGCTAAAGCCGCTCCCACAGGGTATGTGGACCGCTTGCGAACTCAGTTCTCTGCGCGATAGCGCAGCCTGAAGGGCTGGGTGATCTCCCACTGGGATCGCGCCAGCCTTGTCAGCGGTGCAGGACGTACTGGCCGCTGAAGGTGACGGCCGGCTCGTCGCTGCCAGCGTTGCTGACCGTGGTCGCCAGCGTCAGCCGCGCCCGGCCACGGCGCTGGTACATCGTCAGGAACCGCTCCCAGGTCTTTTCGTCTGGTGCCGCGCAACGCGCCTGCGCCGTACCGGTCACTGGCAACGGATAGCTGATCTGGCCCTCCTGGATGACGATATGCCCGTCATCGATGCCCAGTTCGCGCAGACGCATGTGCAGCCAGCCCCAACCCACCAGCACCGCGGCGCAGTACAGGCTGCCGCCGAACATGGTGCTCTTGTGGTTCACGTTGGCGGCCAGCGGCAGTTGCAGGCGCAGGGTCTGGGCTTGCCAATCGATGACTTCCAGGCCCATCTCCCGGGTCAGGGGAATGTCGCCGTGCAGCACGGACTGCAGGTATTGGCTATCGGCACTCATGAACGGTTTTCCTCGTGGTCGTCGCTGCCGCTGCTACCGCCTTCGAAATGCAGGCCGTGCTTGCGTAGCTTGTCATGCAGGGTCTTGCGCGGAATGCCGAGGGCTTCGGCGAGGCTGCGCATGGAGCTGTGGGGTTGGGCCAGTTCGGCGGCGATCAGCGAGCGTTCGAACTGCTCGACCTGTTCGCTGAGGTTGCCCAGCAGGATTGGCGCCGCCGTCGGGGCAGCAGCAGGTGCCTGGCCATCCAGGGCCAGCTCCAGGCCCAGGGCAAAGCGTTCGGCGGCGTTCTGCAGTTCGCGCACGTTGCCTGGCCAGTCATGGCGCAGCAGCATGGCCCGCTGGGCCGGTTGCAGGCTGTGGGGCGGCAGGCCATGCCGCTGGCTGGCGGCATCGGCGAAGTGCTGGAACAGCACCAGGATGTCGTCCCCACGCTCGCGCAACGGGGGGATGCGCAGTGGCGCCACGTTGAGGCGATAGTAGAGGTCGGCGCGGAAGCGGCCCTGGTCGGCGGAGGTGCGCAGGTCCTCCTTGGTGGCCGCGATGATGCGGATATCCAGCGGGATGAGTTGGTTGCCACCGAGCCTCTCGACCACTCGCTCCTGTAGCAGGCGCAGCAGCTTTACCTGCACGTCCAGGCTCATGCTCTCGATTTCATCGAGGAACAGCGTGCCGCCGTTGGCGAACTCGAACTTGCCGATGCGGCGCTTCTGAGCACCGGTGAAGGCGCCCGGCTCGTGGCCGAACAGCTCGCTTTCGACCACCGACTCGGCCAGTGCGCCGGCGTTGATGGCCACGAACGGACCTTCGCGGCGGCTTGACAGGTCGTGCAGGGCGCGGGCGACCACCTCTTTGCCGGCACCGGTCTCACCAAGAATCAGGACATCGGCACGGGTGCCCGCCAGGGCGCCGATCTGTTCACGCAGGCGTTGCATCGACGGTGAATGGCCGACCAGGCGCGTGGCCAGTTGCTGGCGGTCGCTCAGGGCCAGGCGCAGGCTGCGGTTGTCCAGCACCAGGCGGCGCACGGCCAGGGCGCGGCGCACGCTGTCGAGCAGGGCGTCGCTGGCGAAGGGTTTTTCCAGAAAGTCGTAGGCGCCCGCGCGCATGGCCTGCACCGCCAGCGGCACATCGCCATGGCCGGTAATCAGCAACACCGGTAGTTCGCTGTCGCCGCCGTGCAGCTGCTCCAGCAACTGCAGGCCGTCGATGCCTGGCATGCGAATATCGCTGACCACCACGCCTGGCCAATCAGGCTCGATGCGCTCGGCCAGGCCTTGGGCGTCAGCCAGCGTGACAACCTTGAGCCCGGCCAGGTCGAGGGTCTGGCTCAGGGCCTGGCGCAGGTGCGGGTCGTCATCCACCAGGATCACCTGGGCCTGGCTGTCGATGTTAGGCTCGGTCGTCATGCCGAGGAGTCCTCCGAAGTGGGCAAGGTAGCGCCGGGTGCGGCCACGCGCAGTTGCAAGGTGAGCAGGGCACCACCTTCAGGGTGATTGGCCAGCAGCAGTTCACCGCCCAACGTGCGCATCAGGCTTTCGCAGATGGCCAGGCCCAGGCCCAGGCCCTGGGTGCGGGTCTTGGTGGTGAAGAACGGCTCCTTGGCGTGCTCCAGGGCCTGGCGGCTGAAGCCTGGGCCGTTGTCGCGAATGTACAGGTAGACGCAGTCCTCGTGCTTCTCGGCACTCAGCCACAGGCGGCGCGGGTTGGCCTTTTCGGTCAGGGCATCGAGGGCGTTGGCCAGCAGATTGCCGAGCACCTGGCGCAGGCGGGTTTCGCCGGCCTGCACCCACAGGGTGGCCTCGGGCAGGTCGCGGATCAGCTCCACGGCCATCGCCCGGCGGCGCTTGGCCAGCAGCGCCAAGGCATCATCCAGTGCCGGTTGCAGGGCCACGCTTTCCGGGGCGTGGCGGTCGCGACGGGCAAAGGCGCGCAGGTGGGCGATGATCGAGGCCATGCGCCCGGTCAGCTCGCCAATCAGCTTGAGATTGCCGCGGGCGTCCTCGGTGCGCTGATGGTCGAGCAGGATCTCGGCGTTTTCGGCGTAGCTGCGGATTGCCGCCAGGGGTTGGTTAAGCTCGTGGCTGATGCTCGCCGACATGGTACCGAGTACCGACAGCTTGCCGGCCTGGACCAGTTCATCCTGGGCGCGCACCAGCTCCTGCTGGGCGTTTTCGCGCTCCAGCACCGCGCTTTTGAGCCGGGCATTGAGGCCTTCGAGGGCCGCAGTACGCTCGGCCACGCGTGACTCCAGCTCTTGGCGGCCACGGGCTTCAAAGTCGATACGGTCGATGTAGTGGCGCCGCCGCTGCATCACCAGGCCGGTAAACAGCATCAGTACCAGCAGAGCGCCAGCGCCAATCGCCATCACTGTCTGCACCGAGCGATCAACCAACTGGCGCGGGGCGAGGATGCTCACCTGCCAGCCGGTTTCCTTGATGTCGCGGGTCTGGGTGAGCCAGGCGTCATGGTTGAGCACCAGCGGCTGCGGGGCCTGGGTCGGGTAGGGCTGGATAGCGATGATCGCCTGGCGCTCGGCGTCGGTCAGCTCACGGGTGGCGCGAAAACGCCATTCGGGGCGTGAGGTGAGGATCACCACGCCGTTGTGGTCGGTCAGCAACAGCTGCTCGGGGGTGCGGCCCCAGAGGGTTTCGGTGTGGTCCAGGTCGACCTTGACCACCAGCACACCCACGATACGCTCGCGGTCGCGCACGGCGGCAGCGAAGAAGTAGCCGCGTTTGGCCGAGGTGGTGCCTTGGCCGAAAAAGCGCCCCAAATGGCCGGCCATGGCTTCGATGAAGTACGGACGGAAAGAGAAGTTACGGCCGACGAAGCTGTCCGGTTTGTCCCAATTGGAGGCGGCCAGGGTATTGCCACTGACGTCCATCAGGTACATCACTTCGGCGCCGGTCTGGTGGACGATGTCCTTGAGCAGGCGGTTGGCATTGGTGACGGCTTCGAGGCGGAACGGGTCGGCCAGCACGCCGCGCAGCGCCGGGAGGTCGCCGAGGATCTGCGGCAGGGTTTCGTAGCGGTGCAGGGTGCCGAGCAGGTTGGCGACGTACAGGTCGAGGGTCTGGCGGTTCTGTGAAGCCAGCTCATCCTGGTAGTAGCGCTCGGCCAGATGGTGCAGTGGCCACAACAGGGGCGCCAGGCACAGGGCCAGCAGGGCCAGGCTGCGCCAGCGGGGTCGGCGTGGGGGCGTGGGTTTTGCAATCATCGGGTCAATGCGCCAGAAGGGTCTGGCGCAATTATGCGCTACTTGAGGCAGTCGATCAGTGCCTGCTGCCAGTGCGGCAGGTGTACATCCCACTCACCGGCCAGGCGCGAGCAGTCCAGGCGTGAGTTGGTCGGGCGACGCGCTGGGGTCGGGTATTCGCTGGAAGCGATCGGCACCAGCTCGGCGCAGGGCAGGCCGCGTGCCCTGAGCTGTTCGCCGATAGCCTGGGCGAAGCCGAACCATGACGTCTCGCCTTGTGCGGTCAGGTGATAGGTGCCCCAGGCGCCGCGTTGCCCGGCTTGCCAACGGGCGATCAGTTGCCGGGTGGCGACGGCGATGGTCGTGGCCCAGGTGGGGGCGCCGATCTGGTCGTCGACTACGCGCAGTTGCGGTTTTTCCTGCAGCAGGCGTTGCATGGTCAGCAGGAAATTGCGCCCGTACAGCGAATAGACCCAGCTGGTGCGCAAAATCAGGTGTTCGCCATCCACAGCGGTGATGGCTTGCTCCCCGGCCAGTTTGCTGCGGCCGTAGACGCCTAGCGGGTTGGGGCGGTCGAGCTCGGTGTAGGGCAGGGCCTTTTCACCATCGAAGACGTAGTCGGTGGAGTAGTGAATCAGCGGCGCACCCAGGCGTACCGCTTCTTCGGCCAATACCCGCGGGCCTTCTGCGTTGATTGCGAAGGCCAGGTCCGGTTCGCTTTCGGCCTGGTCCACTGCGGTGTGGGCGGCGGCGTTGATGATCAGTTGCGGGGCCAAGCGCCGCAGTGGTTCGCGCAGGGACTCGGGCCTGGCCATGTCCAATTGGTCGCGGCCAAGCAGGTGCACCTCTCCGAGCCCGCGCAACTGCGCCTGCAGGGCCAGGGCGACCTGGCCATGGTGGCCACAGACGAGCATTCTCATGGAAACAGGTCCGCGTCTTTCAAAAACACTGCCGCCTGGTCCTTGGCCGACAGGGTCGGCTGCTGCACGCCCCAGTCGATGGCCAGATCAGGGTCGTCCCAGCGGATCGAGCGCTCGGCGGCGGGATTGTAGTAGTCGGTGGTCTTGTACAGGAAGTCGGCGGTTTCGCTCAGCACCAGGAAGCCATGGGCGAACCCCGGTGGAATCCAGAACTGCAGGTGGTCAGTGGCCGTGAGGCGCCGCGCCACCCAACGGCCAAAGGTCGGTGAACTGCGGCGGATGTCCACGGCCACGTCCAGCACCTCGCCCTGGACCACGCGCACCAGTTTCCCCTGAGGGTTGTCGATCTGGTAATGCAGGCCCCGCAGCACACCGCGCTGTGAGCGCGAATGGTTGTCCTGCACAAAATGGCCGTCGAACCCGGTCTGTAACTTGAATTCGCGCGCGTTGAAGCTTTCGAAGAAGAAGCCACGGCTGTCGCCGAAGATCTTCGGTTCGATGATGACTACGTCAGGTATCTCGGTCGCTATGATGTTCATGGAGGTTTCTTCGGTCAGTGTGCTGATGGTCCGACCTTGAAAGGTCCGCTCTAGGTCCGCCGCCCTGCAACCTGAGCCTAGATCGGCTGGCGGCGAGCCAGCATGAGACTACCTGCGGATTTCATCTTTACATTGGGTTATCGGCCACAAGCCCGGCTTCCCGAGCAGAAAGATGAAACAGATTTCATCTTGAGGCCTTTTGGCATCCTGGTGCAGCCTGCGCCAAGCGATTATATCGAAGGTAAGAGCCTCAACGGCTCTGGCGAGCCGTTTGTCGATCTATATCGGTAAAAATTGCGGTTCTATCAGGGCAAAATGAATTTTTAGGCTTCTAAAGTCGATATGTATCGGTTATAAGTTAGCCAGTCGCGGCGAGCATCCTGCACCGTCGGAAATGCCACATTCATTTGCCATCCATCGCCCAGTGCCTTGCAGAGGTCAACCATGAAAACCCTCAACTCCACCCCCCGCGCCGACGGCTTCCACATGCCCGCCGAATGGGCGCCGCAAAGCCAGGTCTGGATGGTCTGGCCGGAGCGCTCGGACAACTGGCGCCTGGGCGGTAAGCCAGCCCAGGCGGCCCATGTCACCCTGGCCAAGGCCATTGCCCGCTTCGAGCCGGTAACCGTGGCCGTTTCCGCCGGGCAGTACGAAAACGCCCGTCGTCAGCTCGACCTGCCGAACATTCGCGTGGTGGAAATCAGCAACGACGACGCCTGGGTGCGCGACACCGGCCCGACCTTCGTGATCAATGACCACGGTGAAGTGCGTGGTGTGGATTGGGGCTTCAACGCCTGGGGCGGCTTCGACGGTGGCCTCTATGCGCCATGGAACCGCGATGAGGAACTGGCGGCCAAGGTGCTGGAAATGGAGCGGTGCCAGCGCTACCACACCGAAGGCTTCGTGCTGGAAGGCGGCTCGATCCATGTCGATGGCGAAGGCACCCTGATCACCACCGAAGAGTGCCTGCTCAACCGCAACCGCAACCCGCACCTGAACCGCGAGCAGATCGAAGAGATCCTGCGCGAGCACTTGGCAGTGGAAACCATCGTGTGGCTGCCTGATGGCCTTTACAACGACGAAACCGACGGCCACGTCGACAATTTCTGCTGTTACGTAAGCCCAGGCGAAGTGTTACTGGCCTGGACCGATGATTCCAACGACCCCAACTACGCCCGTTGCCACGCCGCCTACGAGGTGCTGAAAAACACCCGTGACGCCAAGGGCCGCGAGTTTGTGGTGCACAAAATGCCAATCCCTGGCCCGCTGTTCGCCACGGAGGAAGAATGCGCCGGTGTCGACCAGGTGGCCGGTAGCCAGGAGCGTGACCCGTCGGTGCGCCTGGCGGGTTCGTACGTGAACTTCCTGATCGTCAACGGCGGCATCATTGCGCCGAGCTTCAACGATCCGGCAGATGCTCAGGCCAGAGCGATTCTTGCCAAGGTCTTCCCGGATCATGAGGTGGTGATGATCCCAGGCCGCGAACTGTTGCTCGGCGGTGGCAACATTCATTGCCTGACCCAGCAACAGCCGGCACCGCTCAAGCGCTGATCGACTGCCACACGAAAAAGCCCGTCAGATGACGGGTTTTTTTTGCCCTGCCGATATGCGGAGGGTCCGGTGGCATACGTTTTGTATTGTTTTTCAGGGGGTTACCCACGCAGACCGGGCACACCGTTCTGTAACAATCAAGACGTAAATTAGCCGCTCACGGGCCAGGGAGTACGTGTGGACATGAACGCAGCAAGTGAGACGGCTTTGCGCCCATCGGCAGTCAATCACCAATCGCTCAGGGTTGTGGCGCAGTGGTTGAAACACCATGGAGGCAAACGGGTCAGGACGACCGACCCACGACGTCTGCTTGACGGCCGCTACCCTCAAGGGCTGATAAGCGACGCTGAGCTGGAAGCGCTGCTGGGGGTCTGGCACTGACCAGGGCAGGAGCCCGACCCATGAATAACGCCACCGCAATTGCGGTGGCGTTTTCGTTTGCGGGCTCGCAAAGGCGGGACCCAATGGTTCGGACTTACCTGATCGGTCAATCCGGCAAATCATACAAAGGCGAAATTGCCTTTCGTCTTGCTAAACAGGCATGGAAATGCACCAGGCAAGCGCTCGATTTTGGTTATAACAACCTGCAATTCACGACTTTTTGACATTTGTAATCGCCCACGGCTAGGATTCGGCCAACGCTTGCTGGCCACCCATGGCCATGCTGCTGCGAAAGGCCCGCCACACCATTGTCGGCGGGCCTTTCAGTTCGGATCCGCATAGCGTCGAACCTACGAAGGGGCGTTGGTTCCTGGCGTAATAGTGCAAAGCGTTTTTGATTTAGAAATAAGGAAAACAACATGTTGAAAACCAGGATCAGCCTGGTCGCCCTGGCGATGATCGCCGCGACCCAGGCCCAGGCCAACGATCAGGCCGACAGCAAGGGCTTCCTCGAGGACAGCCACGCCAACATTCTGCTGCGCAACGCCTATATCAACCGCGACAAGAAGCACGGCAAGAACGACCAGAGCGAATGGGGCCAGGCCTTCATCGGCAAGTTCTCCTCCGGTTTCACCCAGGGCACCGTGGGCGTGGGCGTTGACGCCTTCGGCCTGTACGCACTGCGCCTGGATGGCGGCAAGGGCCGTAATGGCGCGGCCGGCGTCGACTTCTTCAAGCCCAGCGACACCGCACCGACCAATTCGCCGCACAACCTGGCCCGTGGTGGCGCTGCCATCAAGTTCCGCGTCTCCAACACCGTGCTCAAGTACGGTGACATGATGCCTGAGCTGCCAGTGCTGCAGTACGACGACAGCCGCCTGCTGCCCGAGAGCTACACCGGTACATTCATCACCTCCAAGGAAATCGAAGGCCTGGAGCTGAATGCCGGTCACTTCACCGAGGAAGCTCGCAAGAGCGCCGAAGGGCGTGACAGCGGCCACCTGAAGTCGATCGATGTGTTCGGTGGCAGCTACAAGTTCACCAACAACTTCACCGCTTCCGCCTACACGTCGAACATCGAAGACGTGATGAAGAAGCACTACCTGGGCATGAACTACGTCTTCCCGATCGCGGTTGACCAGTCCCTGACCCTGGACTTCAACGGCTACAAGTCGGACATCAACAGCAAGTACGTGCAGAAAGCCGAGCTGACCGGTGACGAAAACACCATCTGGAGCCTGGCGGCCACCTACGCCTTTGGCCCGCACTCGGTGACCCTGGCGCACCAGCGCAGCACCGGCAGCACTGGCTACAACTACGGCTGGTACCAGGACCGCGGTGGCGTGGGTGACGGTGGTTCGACCATCTACCTGGCCAACTCCTACTGGTCCGACTTCAACGCCGAAGACGAGCGCTCCTGGCAGCTCGCCTACGGCCTGGACTTCGGCGCCTTCGGCATGCCGGGCCTGACCTACAAGATCGCCTACGTGGCGGGTGACAACATCAACACCCACGGCTTTGGCGAAGGTAAAGAGCGCGAAATCTTCAACCAGCTACGCTACGTGGTTCAGGACGGCCCGGCCAAGGACCTGTCGGTCAAGCTGCGCGGTTCCTGGGTGCGCACCAACAACGCGGTACAACAGAACGGCTACTTCGACGACGGCAACGAAGTCCGCGTATTCGTCGAGTACCCGATCAGCATCTTCTGATCCTGACCACTCGTTACGAGCAGCCCCGGCCTATGCCGGGGCTGTTTCTTTGCGGCGTACGCTGGCGGCAGCCGGCGCGGCCGGTACATCGCCTGTCTCCGGCGCAAAGCTGTCACTGCGCGCCATCCGCCACATCCGTGCATAGAACTCGCTTTCGATCGAGCCACTGAGCAATTCGCCAGGCCTGAGGAACTGGTGCAGGTCGGAAAACAGGCTGATCTCGCTGGTGCTGATACGCCGCGCCAGGTGCTTGGGCTTGAGTTCCGAAGGGTGTTCAAGGCCTGCGGCAGCGAGCATTTCGGCCAGGGCATGCAACGTGTTGCGATGGAAGCTGGCCACGCGCTCGGCCTTGTCGGGCACCACCAGCGCACGCTGGCGCAAAGCATCCTGGGTGGCGACACCGGTCGGGCACTTGTTGGTGTGGCAGCTCTGCGACTGGATGCAACCGATGGCGAACATGAAGCCACGGGCCGAGTTGACCCAGTCGGCGCCGATGGCCAGCACGCTGGCGATATCGAAGGCGCTGACGATCTTGCCCGCCGCGCCGATGCGGATACTCGAGCGCAAGTTCAGGCCGACCAGGGTGTTGTGCACGAACATCAGGCCTTCGCGCATCGGCACGCCCATGTTGTCGCTGAACTCCCGAGGCGCCGCGCCAGTGCCGCCTTCCTTGCCGTCGACGACGATGAAGTCCGGGGTGATGCCGGTAACCAGCATGGCCTTGGCGATGCCCATGAACTCCCACGGGTGGCCCAGGCAGAACTTGAAGCCCACCGGCTTGCCGCCCGACAGCTCGCGCAGGCTGGCGATGAAGTGCAGCAGCTCTGTCGGGGTGCGGAACGCACTGTGCGCGGCGGGCGAGATGCAGTCTTCGCCTACGCGCACACCGCGGGTGGCTGCGATTTCCGGGCTGACCTTGTGTGCCGGCAGAATCCCGCCATGGCCGGGCTTGGCGCCCTGGCTGAGCTTCAGTTCGATCATCTTCACCTGCGGGCTGCGCGCCTGTTCGGCGAAGCGTTGCGCGTCGAAGTGGCCGTCTTCGGTGCGGCAACCGAAGTAGCCGCTGCCGATCTCCCAGATCAGGTCGCCGCCATGCTCGCGGTGGTAAGGGCTGATGCTGCCCTCGCCCGTATCATGGGCAAAGCGGCCAAGGCGTGCGCCCTGGTTGAGTGCGGCAATCGCGTTGGCACTGAGCGCGCCAAAGCTCATGGCCGAAATGTTGAAGATCGACGCGCAGTAGGGCTGGCGGCATTGCGGCCCGCCAATGGCAATGCGGAACGATGCCGGGTCGGGTGTGGCGACCGGCAGCATCGAGTGGCTGATGAATTCGAAGCCGGGCTTGTAGGCATCGTTGAGCGTGCCGAAGGCTTTCTCGGCGCTCTCGTTCTTGGCCCGGGCATACACCAGCGAGCGCTGCGAACGGGAGAACGGCAGCTTGTCGTCGTCACCTTCGATCAGGTACTGGCGGATCTCGGGGCGGATGGTCTCGATGAGGTAGCGGATGTTGCCCAGGATCGGGTAGTTGCGCCGCACCGCGTGGTGGCTCTGGCGCAGGTCGTTGAGGCCGACCAGGCTGAGCAGGGCGGTCACCACCGTCAGCGGCCAGAGCCAACTGTGCTGGGCAAGAAACGGAATGCTGGCGAAGGTGAACAGCAGGCACAGGGCCAGGCAGGCATAACGGCTGGGGAGCGAATCTTTCATGGGTCCATCGCAGGCTGGATGACGCGGCCTAGGATAGGCAAACCCCAGGTCGGGAAAACCTGGGGTTTTGGTAAAAGACTATTACCTGGGCGTGAGGGGCTGGATCATCGGGGCAGCAAGACACTGACGCGCAAACCGCCGCCTTCGCGATTGTGCAGCAGCAATTCGCCGCCATGGCTGCTGGCGATGCGCTGGGCGATGCTCAGCCCCAGCCCATAGCCCCCGGAAGCCTGATTGCGTGACCCTTCGCCACGCACGAACGGATCGGTGATGGTGGTTAGCAGGCCGGGCGCGATGCCGGGGCCGCGGTCGTCGATGTGGATGTAAACGCCAGTGATGGTGGTTTCCAGCGTCACCGAAACCTGCCTGGCGTAACGCAGGGCATTGACCACCAGATTCTGCAGGCAGCG
Source organism: Pseudomonas sp. NBRC 111130 (assembly GCF_001320485.1). Taxonomy (NCBI): domain Bacteria; kingdom Pseudomonadati; phylum Pseudomonadota; class Gammaproteobacteria; order Pseudomonadales; family Pseudomonadaceae; genus Pseudomonas; species Pseudomonas sp. NBRC 111130. Next base: position 9,731 of record NZ_BCBG01000030.1, on the reverse strand, counting down.
TTGTAACAACAGGGCATCGCCCCGCAGGCTACCAGCCTTGCCATCTACAGGTAGTGGTTCCGCGCTGCTGGCAAGGTCCGCGCACAGCCGCGCCACCAGGCGGTCGAGGTCGACCTGCTGAAGGTTTTGCTGCTCGCCAGCGCGCAGGTAATCCAGCACCTGGCCGATCATGTTGTCCATCTGGGTGATATTCTGCCGCAGGCGTTCGCGCTGCTCATCGTCCGGCAAGCGCTCCAGGCGCAGGCGCATGCGCGTCAGCGGGGTGCGCAGGTCGTGGGACACGGCGGCCAGGAAATGGGCCTTGTCTTTGACCATGGCGATCAGCCGTTGCTGCATGGCGTTGAAGGCCAGCGCGGCCTGGCGCACTTCCTCGGGGCCGTCCAGGGCCAGCGCTGGCTGTTCCAGGTTGCTGCCCAGCCCACGCGCCGCGTCGGCCAGGCGCCGCAACGGGCGCAGGCACAGGCGCACTGCGATCAGGCAGACCAGCAGCACGGCGACGATGCGCAGCGCATAGACCCGTAGCAGGTAGTCACTGATCAGTACCCACGCCGACTCGCCGCTCCAGCCCTGCAGCTCCTGCCCGTCGATGCTCAACCAATGGCCATCGGGCAACGGCACGGCGAACTGGATATGCGCCTGGGCGGTGCGCAGGCCGAACAGGCTGCGCCAGACGATCGGCTGACCCTGTTCGTCGGTCAGTTGCACCTTCAGCAGGCGCACTGCCTGGGCATGGCCCAGTTCGTACTTGAGCGCCTGTTGCAGCAACAGTTCGACGCGCCGGCGCCCGCGCGGCTGATCCTCCTGCTGCACAGGTTGGTTCTCGGCGCAACGCAACTGGTAGTGCGCGGGCACCTGCAGGTCTTGCGTGTGGCAATTGGCCTGGGCAATCAGTGGAGCACTGCGTGCGGCCATGAGCCGGATCGGTGCCTCGAGCACCTGGGCGAAACGCACATCGAACCAGATGCTGCTCGACATCAACTGGACCACCAGCGTGCCGCTGACCATGATCAGCAGTAGCTGGCCAAACAGCGTGCGCGGCCACAGGCGACGGAGCCAAGGCATTTCAGCCCCCGGCCTCGGCACGGCCGAGGCTTAGCAGGTAGCCTTCGTTGCGGATGGTCAGGATCTGGATATCGCCGGCCGGTGCACGGCGCAGTTGCTGGCGCAGGCGGCTGATACACATGTCCACCGAGCGATCATCGGGGTGGTGGTCGCGGCCAAACGCACTGCGTGTCAGCTGATCACGCGAGACCACCCGGTTGTTGGCCTCCAGCAGTTCACGCAGCACGCGGTAATCGGAGCGGGGCAGGGTGAGGGTTTCGCCGTCGGGGCGGGTCAGCAGGCGTTTGGCGTGGTCGATGCTGAAGCCTGCGAAATGCTGGGCTTCGGCCGCTGGCTCTTCGGCTGGAGTATCCAGGCGTTGCGGGCGACCAGCTCGCGCGGTTCGAAAGGCTTGGCCAGGTAGTCGTCGGCACCCACTTCCAGGCCGATGATGCGGTCCAGCGTGCTGCCCTTGGCCGACAGCATGATCACCGCCAGGCCCGCCGTCGCCTGCAACTGGCGGCACAGGCTCAAGCCATCCTCGCCAGGCAGCATCAGGTCGAGCACCACCAGGTCGACCTTGCTCGCGGCCAGCTGCTCGCGCATGCCTTCACCGTCTGCTGCCGCCAGTACGGTGTAGCCGGCATCGGTAAGGTAATCGCAAAGAAGTTCGCGGATCTCGTCGTCATCGTCGACAACCAGCAAGGTCGTGCTCATCGGAAAAACACCTGTTCGGGAGGGCCGGCAGCGCTCGTTACGTTCAATTACATCCCGGTACAAGCCGGGTATGGAGCCCAAAGGGCGGATCCCTAGAATCGTAACAAAAAATCATCTGCGAATACGAAACCTTCCCAAATGAGCCTCAAGAGCGCCATGAACGACTTCACTCCTGTTGTCCGGGGCGGTAGCCGCCTGCACCCGCTTGCCTTCTTCATTGCCGTCGCCATCAGTGGCAGCGCCCTGGCTGCCGAAAGCCAGCCGCTGGAACTGGAGGCCACGCAGATCGAGGACAGTGCGCTGGTATCGGCAGACGAAACCGGCCAGCTCGGCTACACGGTGGAGAGCACCCGCAGTTCCACCGGCCTGCAGCTGACCCCACGGCAGACGCCGCAATCGGTCACCACCATCACCCGCCAGCAGATGGACGACCGCGATGTGCACTCCATCGAGCAGGCGCTGGACACCACGCCAGGCGTGAGCGCCACCAAGTCCGAAGTGGGTGGGCGCACTGACTTCCGTGCCCGTGGCTACTCGATCAGCAACTGGAAGGTCGATGGCCTGCAGTTCCAGGGCGGTTCCGACTTCAGCGGCGGCGGCAACGCGCTGAACATGGACCTGTACGAACGCATCGACATCGTACGCGGCGCCAACGGCCTGCTCGGTGGCACTGGCGACCCGTCGGCCACCGTCAACCTGATCCGCAAGGCCCCGACTAAAACCTTCGGCGGCAGCGCCTACGCCACCTACGGCAGTTGGGACAAACGCCGCCTGGGTGCGGACCTCAACCTGCCGCTGTCCGAAGATGGCCGCCTGCGTTCACGTTTCGTGATGACCCAGGGCGACGCCAACTCGTTCCGCGACAACCAGTCCGAGCGTTCGCGTGCGGCGCTGGCAAACTTCGAATTCGACATCGACGATGCCACCACGATTGGCGCCGGTTACCAGTACGAATACAACAAGGTGGTCGGTGGCGGCTGGGGCGCCAACATCCCGATCTGGTACAAGGACGGCAGCAAGACCGACTTGCCACGCAGCACCAACGTGGTGCCGAGCTGGAGCTTCGGCGAATACACCACTCGCACCGCCTTTGGCTCGCTGGAGCACCGCTTCGACAACGACTGGACCCTCGACCTCAAGGCGGCCCAGAGCACGGCCGAAGTGCTCAACCACCGCGGCCTGGCCAAGGTCAATTCGGCCGGGCGTGGCAGTTACGGCGGCTACTGGGACCAGGATGGCAGCGGCGCGGTGCTCAACGGCCTGCACAGCTCCAGTGACACCAGCCAGCAGTCCGCGCAGATCGACCTGTCCGGCCCGTTCCAGCTGTTTGGCCGCACCCATCAGGCGATGGTTGGCTACAACGACAGCCGTACCGTGGCCTGGTCGCCGGAATACAGCTGCAACATGGTCAGCGACGACCGCGTCAGCGCACCCTCGGTGGGCTGCCAGTTCCGCGCCAACAACGGTTTCCCGCTGACCGATTGGCACAACGGCGTGGACAGCGACTACGACATGATTGCCTCGCGCACCGGCCGCCACAGCAAGACCACCACCCGTTTGCAGGGCATGTACGCCGCCACCCGGTTGAGCATTACCGACCCGCTGTCAGTGATCGTCGGCGTGCGCACCACCGATTATTCGGCGACCACCAACAGTGTCGCCGGCGTGCGCAGCAACCAGCAGAACAACGGCATCGTCACCCCCTACCTGGGTGCGGTGTACGACCTCAACGACACCTACTCGCTGTATGCCAGTTACACCGACATCTTCAACCCGCAGACGGCCGAGACCGAAAGCGGCACCAAGGTCGAGCCGATTCGCGGCCAGAGCTACGAGACCGGTATCAAGGGCGAGTGGCTGGACGGGCGCCTGAACGCCTCGGCGGCATACTTCCGCACCAAGCAGCAGAACAAGGCGGTGCTCGACGACGGCCTGACCACGCCAACCGGTGGTGATGCCTACAAGGCTGGCACCGGCCAGGAAACGGACGGTATCGACCTGGAAATTGCCGGTGCGCTGACGCCGAACTGGAACGTGTATGCCGGTTATACCTACCTGCATTTCCGCCGCGTCGACAGCGACGGGCGCAGCGACCCGTCGCACCTGTTCAAGGCCTCGACCACCTATCGTCTGTCTGGCTCGCTGGATCGCCTGACCCTGGGGGCAGGGGTGAAGGCGCAGACCAACATCCGCGCAATTTCCAGCCCGGCAGGGCAGCCGGTGAACGGCGTGAGTGCCGGGGCGACCGACGTGAACTGGTCTGGTTATGCGATCTGGAATGCCATGGCCAAGTACCAGCTGACGGATGACACCACGGTGAGCCTCAATGTCGACAACGTCTTCGACAAGCACTACTACACCCAGTACGGCTTCTATGCCGGGGCGATCTACGGTGACCCGCGCAACATGTCGCTGACGGTCAGCACCGCGTTCTGATCAGTTGGGGCCACCAAGCGGCCCCACTTTGTCGGGGGCAACTGTAATGTACAGACCTTGAAGTCGACGCGATCCCTGTGGGAGCGGGCTTGCCCGCGAACACGGGCGAAGCCCGTGCCATCCACCGCAGTGCCTGCTTCGCGGCTGAAGCCGCTCCCACAAGCCATGCGCAAGGCTACTCGTCCTCTGGCATTTCATCAGTGACCATGACGCGTACATGCGAGCCGCACGGGTCTTCCATGTGCAAGCCAAAATAGCGGGAGTCGTTGGCATCCCAGAACGCCTCGACCTGCGCCATGGAGGCATTGGCAAGCAGCACTTCGGCGTTGTGTTCCAGGATGATCGAGTAACGGATTTCGGCATTCATTGCACAGGGGCTCACAACGGCGGATGGGATTAATTGCTGGCGATGCCATTATGCCAACCTGCTGATTTTCAATCTTCGCCACTCGTCGCGCGGTGCCGCCCATCGTCGGCAAGCCCCAGTGTTCTGTCGAAGCTTTTCCAATCCTCGCCAAACAGCTCCGCAGGATGCATCGTCCGCTCCGCTCCATTGCCGCAGGCGAGGGCCTTGGCCGGGCAATACAGGTCACACCCCCAGCAGATTCGCTCGGGGTGGCTTGGGTTCTGTGGAAATTTCCTGGCCATGGCACGCCTCCAGCGCTAGCCGTTCGACCCCAGCCTATGCCCGCCACCCCTACCCGGTTTGATCGAGATCAACCTTTTGCTGCATCTACGAGGTCATGGATTCGCTTCTTGTTGTACCGCCAATTTGGCGATTCGATGAAACGTCCCCGCTTGCGGGCGGTTGAGCCTCGATCAGGCTCCCGTCTAGAGCTTACTTTTACCAATGGTCAACACTTCATCCTGGATATGAGCGAGGCGCTCAAGGCGTATCCGGGGCTGGCACCACTGGCCAAGCGAAAAGCGTTCGATGGGGTGGTTTTGGGTGACGGTGGATGGTCGGTGGAGTGGCCGAAGTTGGATATTCAGATCGGTGCCGACACCCTGTTGCTGGATGCGCTCGCGCAAACTGCTCCTGATGAGAACACCCGGTTATTCATTCGCTGGCGCCTACGGCATCGGATGACGCTCGACCAGGCTGCCGAAGCGCTGGGCGTGAGTGCACGTAGCATCAGCCGCTACAGTAGTGGTCGGGAAGCGGTGCCACTTACTTTGGCGCTCGCTTGTTTGGATTGGGAAACGTTGGAACAGCGAGCGGCCTGATTGGGTGTGCTGGGTCAGTTCAAGGTGTAGGTTTTAGTCAAGATTGCCGGGGCCGCGTTGCTGCCCTTCGCGACATGAGGCCGCTCACAGGGACTGCACTGACTCACGTGGGCTTTCGGGGACTGAAAACAAAAAAGGCCCACCTTTCGGTGAGCCTTTTGAATATTGCGTATGGTGCGGCACCAGGAGTCGAAAATAATCTTAACTATATGATTCAACTATATTTTTTTATAAATGAGTAGCCGTCTATCTCTAAAACTATCCTGGCATCCGGGATCGCCAGGCATTTGATAGATGGGTGAAAGCAGGACTGGGACAGATTGCCCTCAGTGCGTAACCGCATTTCATGCTGGCCTGATATCAGTGGCTCGGTTCTCCAGCTATGGTACGCGACAGCCAACGACGAAAAGCTATCGTTCCGAGGACGCTATCGGCCAGAAGTAGTCACTCGACATCCTTGCCGTCAGTCGCTGACGCGCGGACAAAGGTGTATCAACGTCTCTGGTGATCTCGATACTAAGCTTGAATGAACCGCTCCATGGGAAACCTTTGATTGTAGGCTTCAAGACGCGCATGCACGTCTAAAACAGCCTCAAGCGGACGATAGCATTCAAGGCCGATGGGCAAGGGGAACGTACCGCAGCGACTTGAACCCATTTTCGGGCTCTGTTGCCTTCAGGCCGGGTTGACGTGAGTTACCTACGCTCACACAATGCAGGCAATATGCCATCTTGATTTGGATTGGAAATGGACTTCTGCATACTGTTGGACTGCCACTTCAACGATTTGAAGCTCGGCGAGACATCTGCCAAAACCGCCCAGAAAAAGGTGCTGAGCCTCGTCAACGACTACGAAGATGGCAAATGGCGCTACTCCAAATTTCAAGACTTCATCTGGGACAATATTGCTGAAACTTCGTTATCTCAACGAGAGCGGGAGAGTCTTGGCGAAAAGCCTTCATCACTGCTTCGGGCCGCCGCCCGAAATTTGCGATTGACGGATAAGGAAGGCGACATAGGCCGTGGCAGCGAGCTTGCAGAGATTGTGCTTTACGGCATCATGAAGCACCAGTTTGCCGCACTTCCAGTGGTTCCTAAGATTTTCTACAAGCAGAATAGTCAAGACAACGCCAAAGGCGCTGACAGCGTGCATATCGTTGTGAATGACGATGACTTCAGCATATGGTTTGGCGAAGCCAAGTTCTATACCAGCATCGAAGATGCTCGACTGGCGTCAATTATCAGCTCGGTGGAAAATTCACTGCAAACGGCGAAGCTGAAGAAAGAGAATAGCATTATTACCAATGTTTGCGATCTGGATGACCTATGTCTGGATCCCGGACTGACTCAGCGAATTAAGAATGCCCTCTCCAATCAGCAATCGATTGACGGGCTGAAGCCCAAACTCAATATTCCGATCCTAATGCTGCACGAATGTGCGATCACGAACGCCGCCACTGTGTTCAGCGACGAATATCGCGCGCAAATTCTGGAATTTCACCAGCAGCGAGCGATGTCTTATATCCGGAAACAAATTGAGCAGCTGAGTGAAAAAATCCATCTATACGCCGAAATAAAATTCCACATCATTCTGTTCCCGGTGCCTCAGAAAGCCCCCATCGTCGACAAGTTTGTTTCCCGGGTTGAGTTTTTACGAGATGAATAGCATGGATGCGTTTGACCAGTGCCACCACATCAACAACCTCATGGAAAGTGGGCATGAGGATTCCGCTCGCGACGAATTGATCAAATTGCTTCATGAACTGAAGACGTCCAATACCCCGTTTTCACCACTTGTGAATCACCTCATCCGCAGGGCCGGACTGTACCCCTACCTAGAATTGGGGTCGTCGTCTTGGCAGGACCGGCTGGTCCATGAGGCGTTCAAGGTGGATGTCGGTGATCCTGAAAAGATCACCATGCACCGCGAACAATCCTTTTTACTGCGCAAACTCTTGGACGGCCAGAGCATCGCCGTAAGTGCTCCGACCAGTTTCGGTAAGAGCTTCGTCATTGACTCTTTCATTTCCATAAAACAGCCGAAAAACATCGCGATTATTGTCCCAACCATCGCTCTGACGGATGAGACTAGGCGCAGATTGCAAGTGAAATTTGGTACAGCCTACAAGATCATCACCACAGCGGATCAGTCGCTGGCCGAGAGGAATATATTGATCTTTCCTCCGGAGCGCGCTATTCAGTACGCGGAAAAGCTGGAAGCGCTGGACATTCTGGTCATTGACGAATTCTACAAAGCCAGCCATGTGCTGGACAAAGAGCGGTCGCCCGCCTTGCTGAAGACCATCCTTAGGCTCAGCAAGCTCTCCAAGCAGCGTTACTTTCTTGCTCCCAATATCAGCAGTATCAAAGACAGCGTGTTCACCAAAGGCATGGAGTTCTGCAATCTTAACTTTAACACGGTATTCCTGAAGAAGTATGATATGCATGAAGAGATCAATGGAGATGAGATAAAGAAAAGTGAAGCGCTGCTGAAAATTTTGATGGAGACCTCAGGAAAGACTTTGATCTATGCCGGTACATATTCAAATATTAACCGCATCACCACACTATTGATCGCAGACAGCCCTCGAGCCTCCAGCCCACTTCTGGATGATTTCAGCCGCTGGCTGGCCGAAAACTACGACCCCAACTGGCCATTGACTCAGTTGGTGAAACGAGGCACCGGCATTCATAACGGGCAACTCCACCGCTCTCTGAGTCAGCTGCAGATCCGTCTGTTTGAAGAAGCCGAAGGTTTGCAGCAGATTGTTTCCACCTCATCGATCATCGAAGGGGTGAACACTTCCGCCCAGAACGTCGTGCTCTGGAGTAATCGCAGTGGCAAAGGCGCCGCCAAGATCACTGACTTTTCCTACAAGAACATTATCGGTCGCGGCGGGAGGATGCTTCGCCATTTCGTAGGAAACATCTACATTTTCGATAAACCTCCTGTGGAAACGGCGACAGATCTTAACTTGGCGGTGCCTGACGAGCTGCTGGGCAGTACCAATGAAGAGGACTTTCAGTCTGATCTGACGGCTGATCAGATTGCCAAAATCGTGGCCTATAAGGAGGAACTGGTCGATCTGGTGGGTGACGAGGGGTACAAATTTATCCGCGAAAGCAACTCGATTCAGACGACACACTCCGGTGTGATCAAAGACATTGTGACCGACCTACGTACCAACCCCAACTCATGGAATGGGCTACGCTATCTGAATTCAGATTGGCCTGAAGACTGGGACCGCTTGCTCTATAAGATCCTGCGTCTGCAACCCGGCGCATGGGGCGCTACGTACACAACTGTGGTCGAATTCATCAAAATCCTTTCCGGTAATTGGCGGTACTCCATTCCGGAACTGCTCACCCAGATGGAACCACTGGACATTGGTGTGGACGACTTCTTCAAGTTGGAACGAACTGTTACCTTCCGCTTGCCTGGGTTGTTGGGTGACATCTGCACCCTGCAAGAAAAGTTACTTGGCGCGCCGCCCAATGACGTCAGCCTCTTCATTGCTAAGGTCTCCTCAGCGTTCTTACCAAAAGTCGTGTACCAACTGGAGGAGTATGGCTTGCCCCGTTCGATAGCCAAGAAAATGCACCGCTGGGGCCTGCACGATTTTGAAGATGAGCAGTTGGACATCCATGCCACTCTCGCTAGACTCTTGGACCAAGAAGGACATATTCGGGCTCGATTCTCCAGCCAACCGGATCGGTTTGATCGGTATATCCTCGATTATTTTTTCGCCGGGATCACCCCACGATGAACTACCAATTTTTGCCGGTAGGAATTTCCCCCACGAGCATCGAACGGCGTGAATCACTCTGCAGTCGACAGTATCCGGATCTCCGGTCCTCCAGTGCGTATAGCGTGTTGGCCGCAGACGCATTTCACATCACCGTCTGAATCACTAACTTAGCGTTCATATGCCCTCACTGCCGAGCAGGGTGAGGGTAAGGAGTCTAACCCTGGAAATTATTTCGCGGTATGTAGCCCTGGGTAATGAATTCGGCTCACTCATGACCGATCTAATTTATGAGTCTCACCTCACCTCCCCAGAGCTGAGTCGGTTTGCTTCTAGTCATTTCGACTACTGTATCGACCGCTCTAACGCGATATATTTGCTGTTGCGCCAGCATGCGTATTGGGATGCGGAAATCGTGATGCGGCCACTGATCGAATGCACTGTTCGTATGTGCTACGTCTGCTATGCACCGAGCGATGCGATACCGAATCTAATTGAGGAGTATGCCCGAAGCCTATATGAGGTGAACCGATTAGAGCAATCGGAACGTGCCAAAAAGAGCCAA
>NZ_BCBG01000029.1:0-73498 GCF_001320485.1 Pseudomonas sp. NBRC 111130 | reverse complement strand
CGTGCATGACTGGAGACAGGTGGAGCGGCATCAGCGCCCACCGAGATGCTTCGCCATGCCAACAAGGCGGTCCCTGTTGGCTTCACAGGAGAGATTGGCCCGAAACAAATGTGGGAGCGGGTTTACCCGCGATGCGCCGCGCGGGCGGCGCTCGATCTCACAGGCGCTGAAGCCCTGTCGGCATACACCTGGTGGCCTTGATAAGCCCTCAAGACAGGCACCTAGATACTTCACACCGTCAAGCCAAATCACATCGCATTACGCAGCAATTTCTCCTTCCATCCAGCCTGCTCCTGCGCCGATCCCTCCACCAGATAGCTATACCGCCCAGCCACCCGCACCGCCACCGGCACACCGTCGCGGTACAGCAGCCGGTTGCCACCCACCGCAGGCACCTTCGCCCCAGGCAACAACGACCCGATCAGGTTCAGTGGGTCGCTGGCGCTCACCACCACCAGTTCTGCATCCAGGTTTCGCCGACGAACCTGGCGCAATAACCCGACCGCCTCCGGCAAGGCGAACTGCTCGCCGGCCAGCCCGGCAATGAAGCGCCCGCCACGAATCTCGCCACGCGCTTCTAGCCGGTGGTAGCAACGCAGCAGCTCGCGCCAGGGCGGTAACACATCGCTCTCTCGCTCCAGCAAGCGCCAGCAGATCACGCCATAGCGCCGTAGCAGGGCACGGGCGATGTGCTCCAGGCGCTGGTGCTCGTCGACATTGCCGCTGCCCCGACGCAGCAACGCCCAGCGCCCGGCATGGGCCATGCTGCTCGACAGCGGCGGGTGGCCGCGCCGGCTGTTGCGGGAGCTGCGTTTGGCGGCGGGGGTAATCAGGCTGCGCAGGCCGGTGAAACTGTCGGCGCCCACCAAGCCGGCACCCACCAGTTCCTGCAACGCCGCTTCCAGCTCGCTGGGCAGCAGGTGGGCATCGCTGGTCAGTTCGTCGAAGAACAACGCCCCATGGACCTGCAGCGCTTCAAGTACCCGTTGTGCCCGCCCGCCAAGTGCTTCCCGGGCAGGCTCGGGGGCGAGGCTACGCCACAGGCCCATGTGCTCGCGTGGCAACAGCACCAGCGGCGTGCTCGACAAGGTATTGCTCGCCAACGTTGCGGCCAGCCGACTCCAGGCAAATTGCCCGCTGCGGCAGGCATCGTCCAGCCAGTGCGGGCTGTAGTCCTTGATACGTGCGGGCAACAGTTCCGCTTCCCAGGCGCCGGCTGCACTGGGGAAACCCTGCAACTGGCCCAGCACTTCGGCTACTGCCGCCGGACCACGCAGGCGCTCGTCAGGCGCCAGGTGCTGCCAGTCGAACAGAAAACGCATGAAGTCCTGCAGGCTGACCGGTTCGATCTCTCGGCGCAGGCGTTTCACCGTGTAGCGATGGATGCGTGCCAACAGATGGCGCTCACACCATTGCAGGTCCCGTGCCCCAGGGCTGAAGTGGCCACGCAACACATAGCCTTCGGCTTCCAGGCGGGCCAGCGCCTGCTCGACCTCAGCTGCAGACTTGCCCAGTGGTGCGCCAATCTGTGCAACGCTGAGCGGACCGTAGCCACTCAGGCGAGCGCGTAGCAGTTCGCGCAGTGCGCTGTCCGGGTCGATGGCCTGATCGAAGCCGGGCAGTACGCCCAGCGCAGGCTCCATTCGTGCAGCCGGATACAGCGCTTGCAGCAGGGTCAGGCGCTCGCGCGCGAACCACAGCTTTTCATCGGTCACGCGCAGCGCTCGCCCGGCCTTGGCCAGCTGACGCAGCAGCAGGTCCCAGCTGGGGTTGGCCTGGACTTCCTCATGGCTGATGGCGCCCAAGGTCATCAGCGCCTCGTGCATCTCGTCGGCATTGCCCGGCTGCGGCCAGGCCTCGGCCTGCACGGCGGTGATCGCATCGGCGTCCAGCGCGCCGAGATCATCGCCGCTGTGAACTTCATTCCAGCGCCTGTTGATCACCGCCTGGGTACGCCGCTCTTCGAGCGGCGCGTCATCAAGAAAGGCGTATGGCCTGGCATTGAGAATGGCCGAGGCCAGTGGCGAGGGCGCTGGCAGGTCGCGACACAGCAGGCGCACCTGGCCGCTTTCCATGCGCCGCAGCAACGCCAGCCAGCCTTCGCTGTCCATGGCCTCGTGCAGGCAGTCGTCGAGGGTCTGCTCGACCAGTGGGTGATCAGGGATCTGCCGCTCGCCGACGATGTTCTCCAGGCAGGCGATCTGGTCGGGGAACACCGCAGCGATAAGGTCTTCGCTCTTCATGCGCTGGATCTGCGGCGCCACCTTGCGCCCGCCGACGAAGCGTGGCAGGGCCATGGCCACGCCGGCATTCCAGCGCCAGCGCACACCGAACAAGGGGGCGTCGAGCACGGCCTGGATGAGGATCTGCTCGGCAGTGCGGCTGTTGAGGTAGCGCCACACCTCCTCCAGCTCGAAACTGTGGCTGGTCGATAGCGACAGCACGATGGCGTCCTCGCTGGCCGCGGCCTGCAGCTCGAAATTGAAGGTACGGCAGAAGCGTTTGCGCAGGGCCAGGCCCCAGGCACGGTTGATGCGGCTGCCATAGGGCGAGTGGATGATCAGTTGGGTACCGCCAGACTCGTCGAAGAAACGCTCCATCACCAAGGTCTGCTGTGAGGGCAGGGCGCCCAGCACTTGGTGGGTGCGGGCGAGGTAGTCGAGCAACTGGCTGGCGCTGGCCTCATCCAGGTCGAACGTGGTCTGCAGCCACTGCTGCACTGCAGCCAGGTCGCCGTCGTTCAGCACCAGCTGTTCATCGATGCGCGCCTGCAGGCGGGCGACCGCCGCAGACAGTTCATCGCTGCGCCCCGGTGCTTCGCCAAGCCAGAACGGGATAGTGGGTGGCAGGCCCTGGGCGTCCTCGACCCGCACCCGGCCAGGCTCGACCCTGAGGATGCGGTAGGACGCGTTGCCCAGTTGGAAGATATCGCCTGCGATGCTTTCCACGGCGAAGTCTTCATTGACACTGCCGATGTTCTGCGCCTGTGGTTCAAGCAGCACCGCATAGTCAGCGTTGTCGGGAATGGTGCCGCCGCTGGTCAGCGCCGTCAGCTGGCTGCCCCGGCGGCCGCGCAACGTGCCGCTGACCGCATCGCGGTGCAGGTAGGCGCTGCGGATACCCTGGCGGCCGTTGTAGCCCTCGGCGAGCATGCTCAACAGCGCCTGGTAACGCCTTGGGTCGAGTTCTGCGTATGGCGTTGCCTGGCGCAGGCAGTCGAGCAACGCCTGTTCCTGCCAGGCCTGGTTGCTGACTTCGGCGACGATCTGCTGGGCCAGGACATCCAGGGGGGCATTGGGGATATGCAACTCGTCGAGTTCGCCGAGGCGGATGCAATCGAGCAACGCCACGCATTCGATCAGGTCATCTCGTGAGGTCGCGAACAGCCGCCCTTTGGGAATGCCATCAACCTGGTGCCCGGAGCGCCCGACGCGCTGCAGGAAGGCGGCGATCGAGCCGGGCGATTCGATCTGGCAGACCAGGTCGACGTCGCCGATGTCGATGCCCAGCTCCAGCGAGGCGGTGGCCACCAGCATTTGCAGTTGGCCGTTTTTCAAGCGCTGTTCGGCGTCCAGGCGCAGCTCCTTGGACAGGCTGCCGTGGTGCGCGGCCACTGCCTCCTTGCCGAGGCGCTCGCTGAGATGACGGGTGATGCGTTCGGCCAGGCGACGGGTGTTGACGAACACCAGTGTGGTGCGATGCGCTCGCGCCAGGTCGGCCAGGCGGTCGTACACCAGGCCCCAGACGTCCGTGGCCATGACCGCGCCGAGCGGCACCGGGGGCACTTCGATGGCGAGGTCGCGTTGGCGCGCATGGCCAACGTCGATAGTTGCACAAGGGCGTCCCTGGCCGACCAGGAACTGCGCCACACGCTCCACCGGGCGCTGGGTGGCGGACAGACCGATACGCCGCAAAGGGCGCCCACACAAGGCTTGCAGGCGTTCCAGGGTCAGCGCCAGGTGGGCGCCACGCTTGTTGCCTGCCAGGGCGTGGATCTCGTCGACGATCACCGTGTGCACGCTGGCCAGGCCTTCACGACCGGAAGCCGAGCCCATCAACACGTACAGCGATTCGGGCGTGGTGACCAGGATATGCGGCGCCTGCTTGCGCATCGCCGCACGCTCCTTCTGCGGGGTATCGCCAGTGCGTACGGCAGTGGCGATGGGCGGTGCTTTCAGACCCAGGTCTTCGAGGGCCTGGCTGATGCCTTCGAGTGGGGCCTGCAGGTTCAGACGGATGTCATTGGACAGCGCCTTGAGTGGCGACACGTAGACCACCTGGGTCTGTGCAGGCAGCTCGCCGCCATGCTCCAGGCCCTCGCGGAACAGTTCGTCGAGCACGGCCAGGAACGCGCTCAAGGTCTTGCCCGAGCCGGTCGGCGCGGCGAGCAGCATCGATTGCCCGGCATGGATCAGCGGCCAGGCACGGGCCTGGGCGTCGGTGACCGTGGCGAAGTGGCGACGGAACCAGGTGCTGACGGCCGGGTGGAACAGTTCGAGCGCCTGGTGCTGAAGGGCTGGCAGGTTCATGTGTTGGTTATGGCGGGTGAACGACGGGTTGGCAAGGGGCCGTTCGTCCATGAATGACCTGTGCCGGCCCTTTTGCGGGTGAACCCGCCCCCACAAGGACAGTGGCATCCCTGTGGGAGCGGGTTCACCCGCGAAAGGGCCGGTACAGGAAAGACCGGTCTTGTCAGGCCCAGGAGCCCATGGGATCCTCGCCGGCCAAAATGCCGAGACACCACCCATGCCCAATATCATCCGCATCGCCGCCGCCCTGTTGATCGACCCGCAAGGCCGCACCCTGCTGGTGCGCAAGCGCGGCACCCAGGCGTTCATGCAGCCAGGTGGCAAGATCGATGCCGGTGAATCGCCCATTCAGGCGCTGGCCCGCGAGTTGTTCGAAGAACTGGGCCTGCGTATCGATCCCGCCCAGGCGGTGCACCTGGGCCAGTTCAGCGCGCCAGCCGCCAACGAGCCAGGCTTCGAGGTGCAAGCCGAGCTGTTCCGCGTCGACAGTGCCGAAGCCGTAGCCCCGGCGGCGGAGATCGAAGAAGTGCGGTGGCTGGCCGCCGATCAGGCCGAAACGCTGGACCTGGCGCCGCTGACCCGCGACCTGATCCTGCCGCTGTACCGCCAGGCGGTCAGCGTACCGCGCTGACGCCGTCGAGGGTGGCGAACGAGGTGTCCTTGGCGGTCAGCAGGAAGTCGCGCATGTAGGGCGCATCGAGCATGTCGGTGCGCACCGCTGCATATAGCGTGGCGAACAGGCCTTTCTCGCCCAGGCGCTTGCCCTTCACATAGCCCCGCGAGCTGTATTCATGCAGCGCCCAATGCGGCATGCCGCAGACGCCACGGCCGCTGGCTACCAGTTGCATCATCATCACTGTCAGCTCGGACGTGCGCACGGCAGCCGGCTCGATGTCGGCCGGTTCCAGGAAGCGGGTGAAGATGTCCAGGCGGTCGCGCTCCACCGGGTAGGTGATCAGGGTCTGGTCGAGCAGGTCCTGAGGCACGATGTACGGTTTGCTGGCCAACGGGTGCTGGTTGGCCACGGCGAGCATGGCCTCGTAGGTGAACAGCGGCACGTAGGTGATGCCGGCCAGGTCCAGTGGGTCGGAGGTCACCACCAGGTCGAGATCACCCCGTGCCAGCGCCGGCAGCGGGGCGAAGGCGAAGCCCGAGGCCAGGTCCAGCTCCACTTCCGGCCAGGCATCGCGGAACTGGTCGATGGTCGGCATCAGCCACTGGAAGCAGCTGTGGCATTCGATGGCCATGTGCAGGCGCCCGGCGGTGCCACCCGCCAGGCGGGCGATATCACGCTCGGCGCCGCGCAGCAGCGGCAGGGTGGCATCGGCCAGTTGCAACAGGCGCAGGCCGGCGCTGGTGAAGCGGATCGGCTTGGTCTTGCGCACGAACAGTGGCAGGCCCAGGCGCTCTTCAAGCTCCTTGAACTGGTGCGACAACGCCGACTGGGTCAGGTGCAGGCGTTCGGCCGCCTCAACCAGGCTGTCGGCCTCGCGCAAGGCATGAAGGGTTTTCAGGTGGCGGATCTCCAGCACGGGCTGTCTCCGAGAACAATTTTTGAAAAAACAGGGAATGAGTTGAGTTTCACTCATGTTGCCCCAGGCTGTCGACTGGACGATCAGCCGCACCGCTCGGCAGGGTTCATCAAACTGTCACCGAACTGTGGCAGCGCGCCCGAAAGAAAGTCATCAGACTCGCGCTCTACTGGGGATCTGCATTCTGGTGTTTCTTTCATGCGGGCTTTACTGCTGCTTTTCTTTCTGCTGTTCAGCGCTTCGGCCAGCTTCGCCGACACGCGCTGCGACGCCCATGTGCCGGTACAACGTGCCGAAGTCGGCAACCTGAGCCTGGTCTATCAAAGCGTCGGCGCCCCTCGCGATCCGGCGTTGCTGCTGGTCATGGGCCTGGGCGGGCAACTTATCCATTGGCCTGACGATGTGGTCGAGGCAATGTGCCGCCAGGGCTTTCGGGTCATTCGTTATGACAATCGCGATGTCGGCCTGTCGCGCTGGAACCAGCTGCCGCCTTCGGCCAACCTCACGGTCGAGTTGTTGCGCTATAAGCTTGGCCTGCCGGTTGCCGCGCCTTATACCCTGACCGACATGGCCAACGATGGCCTGCAGCTGATGGATGTGCTGGGCATTCGCCAGTTTCATGTGCTGGGCGTGAGCATGGGCGGGATGATCGCCCAGCATCTGGCAGCCATGGCGCCGGAGCGGGTGCGTAGCCTGACCCTGGTGATGTCCAGTTCGGGAGCGGCCGGGCTGCCGGCACCCGATCCGGCGTTGGTGCAGTTGCTGGCGCGGCGCAGCGCGCCGAATCGCGAGGTGGCCATCGAGCAGCAGGCCGACCTGCTGGCGGCGCTGGGTAGCCCGCACGTGCACGATGACCGGGCGGTGCTGCTGCAACAGGCGGCGATAGCCTATGACCGGGCCTTCAACCCGGAGGGGGCGAAACGCCAGATCATGGCGATCCTGGCCGAACCGAGCCGGGTGCCGTTACTCAATGAGTTACGGGTGCCGACGCTGGTGGTGCATGGCACGGCCGATCCGCTGTTGCCGGTGATGCATGGGGTGCACCTGGCCGCGCATATCCAGGGTAGCCAGCTGAAGTTGATTCCAGGGTTGGCGCATCGCTTCCAGGAGCCCTTCAAGGCGCCGTTGCTGGCGGCGGTGCTGCCTTACCTGCAGGCGCACCGGCAGGATGTGACCCATATCGCAGGGCTTTGAATCGGTGTGGCCCTTTTCGCGGGCATGCCCGCTCCCACTGGGATGGTGTAATGCCTGAGGCCTGCACGGTAGTGGGAGCGGGCTGGCCCGCGAAGCAGGCGACGCTGCTCCATCAGCCGAGCCCGTACTTCTTGACCTTGTCGAACAGCGTGGTCTTGGCCATGCCCAGCTCCTGGCTGGCCTGGCTGAGGTTGCCACCGGTGCGCTGCAAGGCATCACTGAGCAGGTTGCGTTCGAACGCTTCCACCGCCTCGGCAAAGCCAAGCCCTTGGCTGGCGCCGCCGCTCGGGCCTTTCTTGAAGGCTGGCAGGCCAAGGGCATAGCGCTCGGCCACGTTGCGCAATTCGCGCACGTTGCCCGGCCAGTCATGGGCCATCAAGCGCGACAGGGTCTGGCTGTCCAGCGTCGGTGCTTCGCGGTCGAATCGCAGCGCCGACTGCTGCAGGAAGTGCTCGAACAGTTGCAGGATGTCTTCCCGACGTTCGCGCAGCGGCGGCAGCTCCAGGGTGACCACGTTCAAGCGGTAATAGAGGTCGCTACGGAACTGCCCGGTCTGACCGAGGGCGTCGAGGTCGGATTTGGTGGCTGCAATCACCCGGCAATCCACCGCGATGCTCTGGTTCGAGCCCAGGCGCTCCAGGGTGCGTTCCTGCAGCACGCGCAGCAGCTTGATCTGCAAGTTGATCGGCATGCTCTCGACCTCGTCGAGGAACAGCGTGCCGCCATTGGCGTGTTCAATCTTGCCTATGCGGCGCTTGCCGGCACCGGTGAAGGCGTTGGCTTCGTGGCCAAAGATCTCGCTTTCGAACAGGTTCTCCGGCAGGCCACCGCAGTTCAGCGCCACGAACGGCTGGCCCTGGCGCCGGCTGAAATCGTGCAGGCAGCGGGCGACCAGCTCTTTGCCGGTGCCGGTTTCCCCTTCGATCAGCACGTTTGCCGACGTATCGGCGACGTTGGCGATCAGCTCGCGCAGGTGCTGCATGGCCGGCGAACGGCCGATGATGCGCCCTTCAAGGCTGCTCTGCTCGGCCAGTTGCCGGCGCAGGGCCACCACTTCGCGGGACAGCCCGCGCTGCTCCAGGGCACGGCGCACCACATCCACCAGGCGCTCAGGGGAGAAGGGCTTTTCCATGAAGTCGTACGCGCCGTTGCGCATGGCACCGACCGCCATGTCGATATCGCCGTGGCCGGTGATCAGCACTACCGGCAGGCTGCGGTCGCGGGCCTTGAGGCGGCTGAGCAGCTCCAGGCCATCGATGCCCGGCAGGCGGATATCGCTGACGACGATCCCGGCAAAATCATCGCCGATGCGCTCCAGGGCCTGTTCGGCACTGCCGACGCCCTCGCAGGCGATGTCTTCCAGAGCCAGCGCCTGCTGGCAGCCGAGCAGCACATGCGGGTCGTCTTCGACGATCAGAACGGTAAGTGGCGCTTGGTTCATGGTTGCTCTGCCGATTCGCTGGGGGGCGTGACCAAAGGCAGGGCGAGGACGAAGGCCGTGCCGCCGGTGGCGGGGTGCTCGACGTTCAGGCTGCCCTTGGCCGCGGCGGCAAGGCTCGCCGACAAGGTCAGCCCCAGGCCCAGGCCATGTTCGCCCGGTTTGGTGGTGAAGAAAGGTTCGAACAGGTGCTTGCGGGTTTCGGCATCGATGCCGTGGCCGTTATCGCGTACCCGCAGGCGATACTTGTCGCCTTGCAGCTCGCCTTCGAGCCACAGCTCGGGCAGTGGCTGGGTGGCCATGGCGTCAAGGGCGTTGCCGATCAGGTTGACCAGGATCTGCTCAAGGCGGGTCTGGTCGATGGCCAGTTGCTGGTCGTCGAACTGGTGGTGCAACTGCAGGTTGCAGCCTGTGATGCGGTCGTTCAGTACCTGCAAGGACGCCTCCACGGCCTTGGCCAGCGACGCCTGGCCACTGTCGTCACCGCGCCGGGCGAACGAGCGCAGGCTGGCCGTGATGCGGCCCATGCGGTCGATCAAGCCGTTCATGGTGCGCAGGTTGGTGCTGGCGGTGTCCAGTGCACCCCGCTCGAGAAAGCGCACGGTGTTGCCAGACAGGGTCCGCAGCGCCGCCAGAGGCTGGTTGAGTTCGTGGGCGATGCTGGTGGACATCTGCCCGATCGCCGCCAGCTTGCCGGCCTGGACCAGTTCGTCCTGGGCATGGCGCAGGGTCTGTTCGGCGTGCCGGCGTTCGCGGATCTGGCCCTTGAGCCGTTCGTTGCTGGCGCGCAGGTCGGCGGTGCGGTCGGCGATGCGCCGCTCCAGCTGGCTGTTGGCTTCTTCCAGTGCCTCGCGCGCGGCCAGGCGTGTGGCAACGACCTTGCGCCGTTCGTTCCAGGCGATGCCGAGGATGGTCAGCAGGGCGAAGGCCACGCCGACCAGGATGCCCTGCACCATGGACTCGCGGCGCAGGTCCTGCAGCGGAGTGAGCAGGGTGAAGTGCCAGGGCGTATCGGCCAGGCGCCGGGTCTGGGCCAGGTAGCTCACTTCATGGGGCTTGCCTTGGGCAGTTTCGGCGTTGGCCGGGAAGGTCAGTTTCTCCACGCCATCGGCCAGGGTTTCGCGGGCCAGCGGTTGCAGCTCGTTCAGCGGCCACCAGTAGTACTGCAGGCTGCGCGCCAGGCGCTCCTTGATCTGCGGGGTCAGCGGGCGCACCGACTTCAAGCGCCGGGCTGGGTCGCTGGAAAGAATGATGATGCCGTTCTCGTCGCTGACGAAGGCTTCCAGGCGGGCGCGCTGCCAGCGCTCTTCCAGGGTGTCCAGGCGCACTTTGATCACCGCCACGCCGATGATCTTGCCGTGTTCTTCCAGGCCGTGAGCAAGGTAATAGCCAGCCTCGCCCGTGGTGCTGCCGATCCCGTAGAAGCGGCCCGGTTCGCCGCGCACGGCGCTCTGGAAATAGGCCCGGAACGACAGGTCTTCACCGAGGAACGAGTCGGCGTCGCGCCAGTTGCTGCTGGCCTGTACGCGGCCGTTGGTGTCGAGAACGAAGATCGCCCGGCTGCGGCTGCGGCGGTTCAGGCCTTCGAGGTATTCGTTGACGGTCTGCCGGTTGGCGCCATCAGGGTCGGTGAGCAGCTGCGAGACGCTGTCTTCCAGCTCCAGCAGGCTCGGCAGGTAGGTGTACTTGCTGATTTCGCTCTCGACCGTGCGCGCATGCAGCTCCAGCGCACGTTCGCCGCTTTCGCTCAAGGTGCGGATGCCATTGCTTTCGCTGATCAGGAAGCCGGCCATGCCCAGTCCGACCATCAGCAGGATGATCAGGGGCGGCAGCAGCAATTGGCGAATCAGGCGGGATTTCACGGCGGGCTTGGCAGGGAGAAGAAGCGAAGGGTCGCATTTCATCACAGTGGCCTTGTCACGGCCAGCACCCGCTGCCGGGCGAACCCGGGCAGCGGTGCCGTTGTTGCCGAATCAGTGTTGCAGGATCTTGCTGAGGAAGTGCTGGGTGCGTTCGTGGCGGGCGCTCGGGTTGCCGAAGAAGTCTTCCTTCTGGCAGTCCTCGATGATGTTGCCCTTGTCCATGAAGATCACCCGGTTGGCCACTTTGCGGGCGAAGCCCATTTCGTGGGTCACGCACATCATGGTCATGCCTTCGTGGGCCAGCTCGACCATCACGTCCAGTACTTCGTTGACCATCTCCGGGTCCAGCGCCGAGGTCGGTTCGTCGAACAGCATGACGATCGGGTCCATCGACAGCGCGCGGGCAATGGCCACGCGTTGTTGCTGGCCGCCAGACAGCTGGCCGGGGTGCTTCTTGGCGTGGGCGCCGAGGCCGACGCGGTCGAGCAGGGCCAGGCCCTTCTTGGTCGCTTCCGCCTCGCTGCGGCCGAGCACCTTGCGCTGGGCGATGGTCAGGTTCTCGGTGATGCTCAGGTGCGGGAACAGCTCGAAGTGCTGGAATACCATGCCCACCCGCGAACGCAGCTTGGGCAGGTTGGTCTTGGGGTCGGCGATCGAAGTGCCATCGACCACGATGTCGCCCTTCTGGAACGGCTCCAGGGCGTTGACGCACTTGATCAGGGTCGATTTGCCCGAGCCCGAAGGGCCGCAGACCACAACCACTTCACCTTTCTTGACCTCGGTGCTGCAGTCGGTCAGCACCTGGAAGTCGCCGTACCACTTGTTGACGTTCTTGATGGAAATCATACGGTGATCCTTTTTTGCAGGCGCTTGACCAGCCACGAAGCGGAGAAGCTGATGACGAAGTACACGACTCCGGCGAAGATCAGGAACTCATGGGAGCGCCCGATGATGTCGCCGTTGGAGCGTGCCGAGTTGAGGAAGTCCACCAGGCCCACGGTGTACACCAGCGAGGTGTCCTGGAACAGGATGATGCTCTGCTGCAGCAGCAGCGGGGTCATCTTGCGGAAGGCCTGGGGCAGGATGATCAGGCGCATGGTCTGGCCGTAGGTCATGCCCAAGGCCTGGGCAGCGCCCATCTGGCCCTTGGAGATCGACTGCACACCGGCGCGGACGATTTCGCAGAAGTAGGCGGCCTCGAACATCATGAACGCCACAACGCACGAAGTGAAGGCTCCCACCGGAGTGTCCTCGCCGGTGATCCAGCGCAGCACGAACGGCACCGCCAGGTAGAACCAGGTGATCACCAGCAGCAGCGGGATCGAGCGGAAGTAGTTGACGTAGGCACCGGCCACACGCGACAGCAGCTTGCTCGATGACAGGCGCATCAGTGCCAGAATGGTACCCAGCACGATACCGCCGACCACGCCCATGACCATCAGTTGCAGGGTCATGAGCATGCCGTCCCAGAGGGCCGGCAGGGCGGGGATGATTTCGCTGAAATCCATGTCCATTTACTTGCCCCCCACGGAGATCAGGCCAGGCACGGCGACTTTCTTCTCGACCATGCGCATCAGCAGCATCAGGCCCATGTTCAGGGTGAAGTAGATCAACGTGGCCAGGGTGAAGGCTTCGAACAGGTTGGCCGAGAATTCGGCGGTCTGCTTGGTCTGCGCCAGCAGCTCCATCAGGCCGATCAACGAGGCCACCGAGGAGTTCTTGAACACGTTCAGGAATTCCGAGGTGAGCGGCGGAATGATGATCCGGTAGGCCTGCGGCAGCAGCACGTTGTTGTAGATCTGCGGCAGGCTGAAGCCCATGGCGCGGGCGGCGGCTTCCTGGCCGCGCGGCAGCGCCTGGATGCCGGTGCGTACCTGTTCGCAGACGCGGGCGGCAGTGAACAGGCCCAGGCAGATGACCACGCTGATCAGTGCCGAGGTGGTCGGGTTGAGGTCTTGCTTGAACCATTCCTGCAGGCCTTCGGGCAGCAGGTCCGGCACCAGGAAGTACCAGATGAACAGCTGCACTAGCAGCGGCACGTTGCGGAACAGTTCCACGTAGGCGGTGGCGATGCCCGATACCAGACGGTTCGGCACGGTACGCATGACACCGAGGACCGACCCCAGCAGCAGTGCGATGATCCAGGCGGAAATGGCGATGGCGATGGTCCAGCCCAGACCGGTGATGTACCAGTCCAGATAGGTCTCGCTGCCCACGCCGGTGGACTTGAAGAACACGCCCCAGTCCCAGTTGTAATTCATCGGGATTTCCCCTCAGACGGTTGTTTCACGGGCACCTTCGAGCATCCGGGGGCGCTGGGCGCCCTCGGATGAAAGGTTAGACACTAATGGGTGGCCTGCAGGATTGATTCGCGCTAGCGAGCAGCAGGCCACTAACAGCTGAGGATCAGGACTTCTTCTCGTCGGCGGCCTTGTCGGTCGGCTCGGCGATCAGTTTCTTCAGCTCGTCGCTCATCTGGAAGTTCAGGTTGAGGCCCTTTGGCGGGATCGGCTGGGTGAACCACTTGTCGTAGCTCTTGTTGACTTCGCCCGATTTGAAGTACGCGACGATGGCGTCATCGACCGCTTTCTTGAAGGCCGGGTCATCCTTGCGCACCATGCAGCCGTAGATTTCATACGACTGTGGAGTACCGGTAATGACCCAGTCCTTTGGATTGCGCGCCTTGGCCATTTCACCGGCGAGCAGCGCGTCGTCCATCATGAAGGCCACGGCGCGGCCGCTTTCGAGCATGTTGAAGGCTTCACCGTGGTCCTTCGCGGAAATCACGTTCATCTTCATCTGCTTGTCGGCGTTCATGGCCTTGAGCAGGCGCTCGGAGGTGGTACCGGCGGTAGTCACCACGTTCTTGCCGGCCAGGTCCGGGAAGTCCTTGTAGGAAGGCTGACCGTCCTTGACCTTGGTCAGCAGGCGGGTGCCGACTTCGAAGATGCCGACCGAGAAGCCGACCTGTTGCTGGCGCTCGACGTTGTTGGTGGTAGAGCCGCACTCAAGGTCGACGGTGCCGTTCTGCACCAGCGGGATGCGGGTCTGGGAAGTCACGAGGTTGTACTTGACCTTGATATCGGTACCCAGTTGCTTCTTCAGGGCATCGACCACGGCCAGCTGGATGTCATGGGAGTAGCCCACGGGCGTTTGACCGCCAGCCAGGTAGGAAAATGGAATGGAAGAGTCGCGGTGCCCCAGGGTGATGGTGCCCGAGTCCTTGATTTTCTTCAGGGTACCGGTCAGTTCTTCAGCCATGGCTGGCGAAGCGATGATCGCGGCGGCGATGGTTGCGCCCAACAGGTGACGAACGATACGCATCAAATTTTCCTCGACGTGTTTGTTTTTTTTATGGAGCCGTTGGCGGACTCTTTCGTTCAACGAATACAGCAGGAAGCGAGTGCATTCGGCTCCAAGTGTAGAGCATGAGTCGTGCCAAGCTCTCGATATCGATCATACCGCCTGATAAAACGGGCCGATCAACCTTTTCGCGTGAGCAGATACTTCATGTTTCGTTCGGAAATCCGTATGCATTCAACTAACTCGTTCGGTAATCCGATTGGGTGAGACAGGCAGTCTTGAACATCACTATTTAGTTACCGTCATGTTGCGGCGTCTCGGTGTTTAGCTGGGTTTCTTTTGTGACGAGACTCGCCAATGCCCCCGTTGATCCGCTACGACTCCGTTGACGCTCTGATCGCCCGCAACCTGCCAGGCTGGATGCGCCAGGCTTCGGAAGATCATTTGTCTGCGCTACGCCGTGCCATGTTGCAGGAACAGGCCATCGACCATCAGGTCAGCCAGCTGTGGAACACCATTCCGTCCCTGGATACGTTCGCCAGGCAGTTGCTGGAGCAGACGTTGTCCAGAACCAGCCTGGCCGGGGTTGATGTGAAGGCGGCGAAGGTCAGGATCGCCACGCTGATCGTGCTCCCTACCGGGTCACCAAAATTGTCGTCGCCTCACGTGAAGCGCGTGGTGGCGCATGACCTGCTGACCGCTGCGCTGCACAACTTTCACGCTGATGAGGCGGTGCCCAGCATTTATCGAGAGGCAAAGCTCTTAGGTGCCGACAAGCAGCCGCTAAAGATGAGCTTCGAGCGGTTCGCTCACCTGTGCCGACAGCTGGATATCGGCCAGCGCTACCAGGCATTGCTGCGTCAGACGCTGCAACCCGCGACCACAGCATCGGAGCCAGTCGCCAGCCTGCTTGAAGAGTCGCTGCGAGCGCGACTGGAGGTGGCCGTGCGCCTGTCGCTATTGAAGGGGCACCTTGACGAGCGCAGTTACTTGCGGATGTTGCCACTGTGCGCTGCCAAACCGATCGTGCCGGCGGATCCGGCCAGCGTCATCCCACGGCAGCTGTATCTGCTGGGCAAGCGCATCCGGGGGGTTGTGACCGTCGAAGTAAGGCTTGCAGAGGATGACAGCATCGACAGTGTCATTGCCTGGCTACCCAACGATGCGCAAGCGCCCTTGCAGCGCTATGACAGTTGGTCGTCGCTCTACTGCTCACTGTGCCAGAAGCTGCGAAGCCAGGACTTTGCACGGTATTTCAGCCGTTTTATCGGCGAGCGCGACCGCGTCGACTTCAGCTATGCCCTGCGCAAGCGTCACGCTGCAGGGCCCGAACCCTCGGAACTCGATGGTCGCAACCTGGCGTTGGACGCGACCCTCTTTGTGCATTTGCGCAAGCAGCAGGTGGAGAAGTGTTTTGACGATGCGGCAGTGCTGGCGGTTTCCACCGAAGCGGTGGATGAGCAGGACCGACGTCGGCGCATGATCAACTACAAGGAGTTCGGTCTCGACTTGCTCGGGCTTGCAGGCCTGTTCGTACCGGTGTTGGGGTGGGCGATGCTTGCCCTGACGGCTGAGCAGGTCGTGGAAAATATCTATGAAGGTTACAAGGATTGGCAGATCGGTGATCGCCAGGACGCGCTGGAACATGTATTTGCCATTGCCCAGATCGTGGCCAGCGGTGTTGTTGTCGCTGCGGGCGCCGAACTGGTGGGGCGTACGTTGCCGCGTGTAGCGGCGGTCGATGCCATGGCCCCCGTTTGCACGGCGGACGGTGATGTGCGTTTATGCCGAACCGACCTGCCAGGCTATGCCTTGGCGGACAGCGACCTTGGCATCGGCCAGCACGAGACCCAGGATGCTGTGCGGCGGATGCGTCTGCATGACGCCACGTATGTTGTCGAAGAACGAGGCGAAGGCTTGGCCTTGCGTCATCCGTCGCGTAGCGAAGCGCAGCCGATAGCGTTGCAGCACAACGGTGTCGGAGGTTGGTGGCATGACCTGGAAAGTCCCCAGCACTGGGAGGGCAGTGGGCACTTGCTGCGCCGGTTGAGCAGTGCCTTGGCTACAGTGCCGGACGAGCTCGCCGAGACCTTGTTGTTGATTACGGGTCATGACCAGGCGCAACTGCGGCGTTTGCATCTTGAAGGTGCAAAGCCTCCGGCACGTCTGCTCGATGCACTGGAGCGTCTGCGCTTGCATGAGCAGTTCCCGCGGGTGAACGGCGCAGCCTTCGAGGACATAGTGGCACAGCGCCAAGCGAATCCGGAGGAAGGTGCGCGCTTGCTCATACGTGATTTTCCGGGGCTTACGCCGCGTTGCGCAGGGGAAATTCTGGAACTGGCAGACGATGTTCTGGTAGTGCGCCTGCTGGAGCACAAACGGGTGCCGCTGGCGCTCGCCGAGCAAGCGCGCTGGGCGGTACGTGACAGCCGGCTGGACCGGGCCTGCGCGGGCTTGCTGCAGCCGCAGGCCATCAATGGGGATAGCGAGCGGCTGGCGCTGGCGCTTGCCCAAAGGCACGGCAAGTGGCCTGCTGACCTGCGGGTCGAGGTTCGCGAGGGGCATCCCAACGGGGTGAAGTTGGCGGACAGCGGTGCGCCCGACGCTTCCCGGGTTGCCGTCCTGGTCAAGCAGGCGGACCGATATCTGATAGTGGGGGGCCCAGATCACGGTTCAGGCGCGTTGCTGGAGAGCCTGCTGGTCCTGGCTGAGGGGTTGCCTGGCGATGGCG
Organism: Pseudomonas sp. NBRC 111130; assembly: GCF_001320485.1. Classification (NCBI taxonomy): domain Bacteria; kingdom Pseudomonadati; phylum Pseudomonadota; class Gammaproteobacteria; order Pseudomonadales; family Pseudomonadaceae; genus Pseudomonas; species Pseudomonas sp. NBRC 111130. The sequence continues at coordinate 56,909 of NZ_BCBG01000029.1, read as the reverse complement.
CGGTCAAACGATGGCAAAAGGATCTGGCAACGCAGGCGGCAGCGGCGCGCGACGTCGCCGCTGAAATGATCGGCCTGGCTCCACCACCCGGGCGTGTGCGTCCCCCTGTGCGGCTGGGGGACGGACGCGTGGGCTATCTGCTCAGCGGGCGGGGAGAAAGCTCCGGTCAGGCGTTGCGGCGTGGCCTTCGCCAGATCTATCCGACGATGAGCGATGGTCAGGTGGACGCTTTACTTGCCGACCTGCGCTTGCGTGGCATCGAGCCTTGGCAGCACTTTGCACGTCTGCGCGCACAACTGGCTGACTTGCGAGGCTCATTGCTGCGTTGGCAGGAGCAGGCCAGCGGGCCCCTGGAGCGCCTGCGTCGCAGGCGTCTGGCTACCCGGCTACGTCGCTGCTGGCGACGCAAGAGCAATATCGGCACAGAAGATGGTTACGTCCTCCAGATCGATGGCCTGCAGGTGGGGGAGTTGCCTGAGTTGCCGGCTGGCCTGGACTTTCCTCACGTCACCCAGCTGACATTGCGTCGGCTGGGGCTCGAAGCGGTGCCGCACGCGTTTATCAGCCGTTTTGCCAACGTGGTTGAACTGGACTTGCGCGGCAATCGCTTGACGACGGTTCCCATGGGGGTGGAGCAGATGGTGAGGCTGCGCGAGTTGCGTCTGAGCCATAACCGGATCGTGCTCGATGCGCAAGCGGATGCCCAGCTGTCGGCCTTGGTCCGCCTGGAGCGATTGCATCTTGACCACAACCCGCTGGGTCAGGCGCCCGCTGTCAGTGGCTTGCCGCGATTGCGCGAGCTGTCGTTGCGCAGCACCGGCTTGGAAGACCTGCCAACGCGGCTGCAGACACCCTGGCGCGCACTCACCGATTTTCGCAACAATCAGCTGCGTCGATTGAACGTGGAGCTGAACGCCGTGCGCGAGCGTATTCGCCGTATGGCACTGCACGACAATCCGCTGGAGGATTTTAGCGAGGAGGAAATCAGCGAAAGTTCTGGGTCCTCGGAGGAGGGGCGAGGGCTTTCCTACCGCCATGCGCTGGTAGATCAGGCGATGCGCCAGCAATGGTTGGCGGGCAGTACAGGGGCGTTGCGCGCTCACCGGGAAGCACTTTGGGTCGGCCTGCAGGAAGAGCCTGGCGCACGAGACTTCTTCCGCTTTCTGGCTGACTTCGCTCAGTCTTCCGATCTGGCACGTTACCCGGGCTACTATAGGGCCCGCGTATGGGAAATCATCGAGGCCTGCGCATACGACACCGATGTTCGCTCAGGCCTGTTCGCCCTGGCTGGCGGCCCACGCACTTGCGAGGATCGGTTGTTGTGGACGCTCAGTCAGTTGGAGACGCGCGCTGCAGTGGTGAAGATGACCCGAGGCCTGCCGGCGCGGGGCGCCGAAACCGCGCTGGTCAGCCTGGGGCGTTCGCTGTACCGGCTGGACCGGCTCGATCGTATTGCTGCCCGCCATGTACAGCGAATGGCGTCGCAAGCCGGGCTATTCGTCGATGAGCTGGAGGTCTACCTGGCCTACCGGGTGAATCTGGCCGGCCCACTGCAATTGCCACCGCAACCGCGCTCGATGCACTACCGCAGCCATAGCGGGGTAAGCGCTTCCGACCTCAACGCAGCGCGCAGCGAAGTGTTGCAAGCGGAAAACCCAAGGACACTCAGCGACGCGTTGGCCACCCAGGACTTTTGGGAGGATCATGTCAGGCGACACCATGCCGACCGCTTCGAACAAATGCTCGCGCCGTTTCATGAACGCCTGGCGCACCTGGAGGCACATGCCGAGGAAACCGGTGAGATGGCTTATCTGATGGGGAGCAATACGCTCAGGGATGAGCTGCTGGAGGCTGAACGGCGCCTGTTGCGCACGCTCGCCCGTGCCGCCTACAGCCTGCCGGAGGACTGAGCCTCCGGCAGCGCTCCATCAGGCGGCGCGGCCCTGGTTGCGCAGCTTGCCGCGTTGTTGCAGGTATTCGCGCAGTGCCTGCTGCTCGGCGGTGCTGGTGAACAGGCCAAGCTTGGTCCGGCGCCAGAGAATGTCGTCGGCGTCGGTAGCCCATTCGATTTCGCACAGGTAGTCGACTTCGCGGCCGAACAAGCCGCCCCCGATGGCCTGGCCGAGGTCGTCCGGGCCGTTGACGCCGTCGAGCAATTGCCACACACGGCTGCCGTAGGTGACCGCCCAGCGTTTGGCGGTATCCACTGGCAGCCAGCCGTGCTTGGCCAGCAATTGGTCCACCAACGCTTGCGCAGTGCTCATCTGCTCGCCGCCCGGCAGCGGCGCTGTGGCCGTCCAGCTGCCACCCATCTGTTCGAAGAACGGCTTGAGCTCGACCATGGCCGATTCCGCCAGCTTGCGGTAGGTGGTCAGTTTGCCACCGAACACCGACAGCAGCGGTGCCTGGCCAGTGCTGGCCGACAACGCCAGGGTGTAGTCGCGGGTCACCGCCGAGGGGTTGTCAGACTCGTCGTTGCACAGCGGGCGCACGCCCGAATAGGTGTGCAGGATGTCGGCACGGTTCAATGGCTGGTTGAAGTGTTCGTTGACGACCTTCAGCAGGTAGTCAGTTTCCTGCTCGGTGATCGCTACCTTGGCCGGGTCGCCGCTGTATTCGCGGTCGGTGGTGCCGATCAGGGTGAAGCGGTCCAGGTATGGAATGCAGAAGACGATGCGCTGGTCCTCGTTCTGCAGGATGTAGGCGTGTTCGCCTTCGTAGAGGCGCGGCACGATGATGTGGCTGCCCTGGATCAGGCGGATGCCGTAAGGGGCATCGAGCTTGAGGTCATCCTTGATGAAGCTGGCGACCCAAGGGCCGGCGGCGTTGACCAGGGCGCGTGCGCGAATGCTCTGCAGGCTGCCATCGGCATGCTGCAGTTCAACCTGCCACAGGCCATCCACACGCTCAGCACGCAGGCAACGGGTGTGGGTGTGGATGTGTGCGCCGTTTTCGCGGGCGCTCATGGCATTGAGCACCACCAGACGGGCATCGTCCACGGCGCAGTCGGCATATTCGAATCCGCGGGTGATTGTCGGCTTGAGCGGGTAGCCCGGGCCGAAGCGCAGGCTGCGCGAGGCACCCAGGCGCTTGCGCTTACCCAGGTGGTCGTAAAGGAACAGGCCGGCGCGGATCATCCAGGTCGGGCGCAGGTGCGGGCGGTGCGGCAGCACGAAGCGCATCGGCTTGACGATGTGCGGGGCTTTGGCCAGTAGCACTTCACGTTCGGCAAGCGCCTCGCGCACCAGCCGGAATTCGTAATGCTCCAGATAACGCAGGCCGCCGTGGATCAGCTTGCTACTGGCAGAAGAGGTATGTTGCGCCAGGTCGTCCTTTTCACAAAGGAATACCTTGAGGCCGCGCCCGGCGGCGTCTGCAGCGATGCCCACGCCATTGATGCCACCGCCGATGACGGCGAGGTCGTAGCAGTCGGCGACTGGGAGCTGGGACGAAACTGGCTGGGACACGGGCAAGGCCTCCTGGGCTGTTCACATCGAAAATGAACATTGATGTTCGTTTACGAAAATACTAGCGCAACAGAAAGCCGGTCGCCAGTCAGTCTTTATAGAAAAAACTGATCAGATGACAAGAAAGTGAACATTTCCGAAAATTATGAGGGATCGGTTTGAGGTATCTTGCGCCTGTAAGACCGAGCGCCGCCCGCGCGGCGCTCGATCTCACTGGCGGCAAAAGACCTATGTTATGCGACCGAGGCCCTCACACCACCTCAAGCCGAATCTTGTACTGGTTCAGCAATTGAGTGAGGGCAGGCGCAGGTGCCTGGTCGGTCACCAGGCAGTCGACCAGGCTGATCGACCCCAGGCGCACCATGGCGTTGCGCCCGAACTTGCTGGAGTCGGCGGCAAGCACGACCTGGCGGGCATTGGCGATGATCGCCTGGGAAACCCGTACTTCCTGATAATCGAAATCGAGCAGGCTACCGTCTTCATCGATGCCGCTGATGCCGACCAGGGCGAAATCAACCTTGAACTGGTTGATGAAGTCGACGCTGGCCTGGCCCACCACGCCGCCGTCACGACGGACAGTGCCGCCGGCTACCAGCACCTCGAAGTCATCCTTGGCGGCGAGAATCGCGGCCACATGCAGGTTGTTGGTGATGACTTTGAGGTGGTTGTGGTTGAGCAATGCCCGGGCAATCGATTCGGTGGTGGTGCCGATGTTGATGAACAATGAGGCATGGTCGGGAATCTGCCGCGCCACCGCTTCGGCGATGCGTTGTTTTTCATCGCGCATCTGGTCGGCGCGCATGGCATAGGCGGTGTTCTCGATGCTCGAATCATAGGCTGCGCCACCATGGTAGCGGCGCAGCAGGTTGAGTTCGGCGAGCTGGTTGATGTCGCGGCGGATGGTTTGCGGAGTGACAACGAACAGCTGCGCCATTTCTTCGATACTGACGTAGCCGCGATCACGCACCAGTTCGAGGATTTGTTGTTGGCGTGGGTGCAGATTCATGGGCGGTCCTTTGGGGCTGCCGGACAAATTCTGCAATGATGCCGTAGGAAGGGGATGACGGCCAGTAGACCATCGGGGCCGCCTGGCGGCCCCGGCCTGATTTACGCTTCGTGATCTTCCCAGTCACGGGTGCGCTCGACGGCTTTCTTCCAGCCGGCGTACAGCTTCTCTTTGGCGGCCTCGTCCAGCTGCGGGCTGAACTCGCGCTCGATGATCGCCTTGTCGCGCAGTTCTTCCAGGCCGCTCCAGAAGCCACAGGCCAGGCCTGCCAGGTAGGCGGCGCCGAGGGCGGTGGTTTCGCGCATTTTCGGGCGCTCGACGCAGGTGCCGAGGATGTCGGCCTGGAACTGCATGAGGAAGTTGTTGGCCACTGCGCCACCGTCCACGCGTAGTTCCGACAGGCGCTGGCCGCAGTCCTGCTGCATGGCGTCGAGCACGTCGCGAGTCTGGTAGGCGATCGACTCCAGCGCGGCACGAATGATGTGGTCGACCTTCACCCCACGGGTCAGGCCGAACAGTGCACCGCGGGCATACGGGTCCCAATAGGGCGCGCCGAGACCGGTGAACGCAGGCACCAGGTACACACCGTTGCTGTCCTTGACCTTGCTGGCGAAGTATTCGGTGTCCAGCGCATCGTTGACGATTTTCAGCTCGTCACGCAGCCACTGCACGGTGGAACCACCGTTGAAGACCGCGCCTTCCAGGGCATAGGCCACCTCGCCACGCGGGCCGCATGCGATGGTGGTGAGCAGGCCGTGGGAAGACTTCACGGCCTGGTTGCCGGTGTTCATCAGCAGGAAACAGCCGGTGCCGTAGGTGTTCTTGGCCTGGCCTGGCTCCACGCACATCTGGCCGAACAGCGCCGACTGCTGGTCGCCGGCGATGCCGGCGATGGCGATGCCGCTCTTGGTGTGGCCGTACACTTCCGAAGAGGGGCGTACTTCGGGCAGCATCTGCTGCGGGATGCCGAGGATTTCCAGCAGCTTCTGGTCCCACTGCAGGCTGTGGATGTTGAACATCAGTGTACGCGAAGCGTTGGTGTAGTCGGTGACATGCACCTTGCCGCCGGAGAACTTCCAGATCAGCCAGGTATCGATGGTGCCGAACAGCAGTTCGCCGCGCTCGGCGCGTTCGCGGACACCTTCGACGTTATCGAGGATCCACTTCAGCTTGGTGCCGGAGAAGTACGGGTCAGTGACCAGGCCGGTGGTTTCGCGGATGTAGTCTTCATGGCCATCTCGCTTGAGCTGGGCACAGATCTCGGTGCTGCGGCGGCACTGCCATACGATCGCGTTGTACACCGGGCGGCCGGTTTCCTTGTCCCACACCACGGTGGTTTCACGCTGATTGGTAATCCCCAGCGCGGCCACCTGGGCATGGCTGATGCCGGCCTGGGCCAGGGCCTCGACCATGGTCGCGCTCTGGGTGGCGAAGATCTCCATCGGATCGTGCTCGACCCAGCCGGCTTGCGGGTAATGCTGGGCGAACTCGCGCTGCGAGGTACCGACCACGTTGGCATCGCGGTCGAAGATGATCGCTCGCGAGCTGGTGGTGCCCTGGTCCAGGGCGATGATGTAGTTCTTATCCTGGGTGTCTGTCATGGTCGTAGGCCTTGCATAAAAGAGGAGTTCAGGGCGCCAGTATCAGTTGGCTTGAGTATCGCCCTGGCGATTGTCGGTTGTCTCGGCGCTTGCGCCTTGCGCCGTCGGCAGGTTGCGGGCGATAAGGCCGCGGTAGGCAGCGGCACCCAGGCAAGCGCCGAGAATCGGCGCGAACACCGGAACCAGGAAATAGGGAATCTCCCGACCGCCAGTGAAGGCGATTTCGCCCCAGCCAGCCAGGAAGGTCATCAATTTGGGCCCAAAATCGCGGGCCGGGTTCATCGCAAAGCCGGTCAGCGGACCCATGGCGCTGCCAATCACGGCGATCAGCAGGCCGATCAGCAGAGGCGCCATGGCGCCGCGCGGCAGGCCATTGTTGTCGTCGGTCAGGGCCATGATCACGGCCATCAGGATCGCCGTGATCACCACCTCGACCAGAAATGCCTGGCCAGTGGACAGTGATGGGTGCGGATAGGTCGAGAATACCGAGGCCAGTTCGAGGCTCTCGGTGCTGCCACGCAACAGGGCGTGGGCTTGTTCGAAATCGAAGAACAGGTTGCTGTAGAGCGTGTAAACGAGCGCGGCGCCACAGAATGCGCCGCAGACCTGGGCAAGCGCGTAGAACGGCAGCTTGCGCTTGTCGAAGCCGGCAAACAAGGTAAGCGCGATGCTCACGGCCGGATTCAGATGCGCGCCGGAAATGCCCGCGGTGAGGTAGATCGCCATGCTTACGCCGACGCCCCAGATGATGCTGATTTCCCACAGGCCGAAGCTGGCGCCAGCGACCTTGAGGGCGGCGACGCAACCCGTGCCGAAGAAGATCAGCAAGGCGGTGCCGAGAAACTCGGCCAGGCATTGGCTGGATAGAGTGGGTTCGCGTAGTGCAGTCGTCATGTATGACCTCGTTGTTTTTGTTGTGAGGCGCAAAGCGCTCGACAGCAAAGCCTGATGTCTATCCCCATTGACCTCAGGCGGGTGTTAAGAAGCGCACCTTAAAAGTGCACCATTTATTCAGAAACGAAAAAATATAGACAAGAAACGCTGATGTCAAAGGTCGAAAGTGAACGGGTAGTCACGTTTTGCTCGCCTGTTTCAGAGGCTGAACCCCGTGGTAGACGGCCGCGTCAGCCGTTGGCTGGCTGGGATGCAGGATTTGCCCTAAAGTAGCCGCGACCTGTCCGGACCGGAGCATTGCATGACCCCCGCACTCGACCTGTTGAAAAAAGCCCGCGCCGAGCATCGCGTGCACAGCTATGAGCATGACCCCAAGTCGGCGTCCTATGGGCTGGAGGCGGCGGAAAAGCTTGGCCTCGAACCGCAGCAGGTGTTCAAGACCTTGCTCGCGAGCAGCGAGAAGGGCGAGTTGCTGGTGGCGGTGGTGCCGGTGGTCGGGACGCTGGACCTCAAGGCGCTGGCCCATGCGGCTGGCGTGAAAAAGTGCGAAATGGCTGACCCGGCTGTGGCCCAGCGGGCAACCGGTTACCTGGTGGGTGGGATCAGCCCCTTGGGGCAGAAGAAGCGGCTGCGCACCTTCATCGATGATTCGGCGCAGGATTTTGCCACCATCCATGTCAGCGCCGGGCGGCGGGGGCTGGAGGTCGAGTTGGCGGCGGCGGTGCTGGCCGAGCATACCCAGGGTGCATTTGCAGCCATCGGTAAGGTTTGAAACCATCGGGGCCGCACAGCGGCCCCGGGTTCTGCACTCAGGTCGCCGAGCTGTAGCGGCGAACCCCATTCTCCTGGCGCGCCGACTGCGTCGCGACACTGCCCGGCACGGGGAACAGCACCAGGTGGTCGGCCTTCACCGCGATACCTACGTCCTCACCCACCTGGTGGTCGATGTGGCTCGGGAAAATCGCTTCGAGCTGGCTGCCAGTGGGGAGTTGCAAACGGTACAACGTCGAGGCACCCAGGAAGCTCTTGCCGACGATGTTGGCCTGCAGTGCGCTGCCTGGCGCCGGCACGATGTCATCAGGGCGCAGCAGCACATCCACCGAGCTGCCCGGCGCCATGCTGTAGGCGCGGTTGCCACGCAGCTCGCCCAATTCGGTATTGACCGCTTCATGGCTGCTCATCTGGCCACGGATGAAGTAGCCCTGGCCGACGAAACTGGCCACGAACGGCGTCTGTGGTTCGTGATACAGGTTGTAAGGCGTATCCCATTGTTCGAGCCGGCCTTCCTTGAACACACCGACGTGATCGCTCACGGCAAACGCTTCTTCCTGGTCATGGGTCACCAGAATCGCACTGGTGCCGCGGCTCTTGAGGATGTCGCGCACTTCATGGCTGAGGCGCCGGCGCAGTTCCACGTCGAGGTTGGAGAACGGTTCGTCGAGCAACAACAGCTGTGGCTCCGGTGCCAGGGCACGCGCCAGGGCGACACGCTGTTGCTGGCCACCGGACAGCTCATGCGGGTAGCGCCCGCCAAGGCCGGCGAGCTTGACCAGTTCGAGCATCTCTTCGATCACCTGCGCCTGGTTCGGGTGCTTGGCGATGCCGAAGGCGATGTTCTGCGCCACGGTCAGGTGCGGGAACAGGGCGTAGTCCTGGAACACCATGCCGATCCGGCGTTTTTCCGGAGCCAGGGTGAACCCAGCGCGGGAAATCACTTCTCCGGCCAACTGTATTTCACCCTCGTGCACCGGCTCGAAGCCGGCGATGGCACGCAGGGTGGTGGTCTTGCCGCAACCCGATGAACCCAGCAGGCAACCGATGTCGCCTGCGTTCAGATGCAGGTTGAGGTTCTGGACGATGCGCTGCTCGCCGTAGCCACAGGCGAGGTTGCGCAGGTTGAGCAGTAGGGGTTGACTCATGCGTGGTGGTAAGCCGGTTCGACAAGGAATTCGAGGAGGGCCTTCTGTGCATGCAAGCGGTTCTCAGCCTGATCCCAGGCGACCGAACGAGGGTCGTCGAGCAGGTCATGGCTGATTTCCTCGCCCCGGTGGGCGGGCAGGCAGTGCATGAACAGGGCGTCGGGTGCCGCCAGGTCGAGCAATGCGCGGGTGACCTGGTAAGGCGCGAAATGCGCCAGGCGCCGTGCAGTTTCCTCTTCCTGGCCCATGGAAGTCCAGACATCCGTGGTCACCAGATGCGCACCGCGCACGGCATCCTGCGGATTGCGCACGATCTGCACATGGTCGCCACCCAACTCCATGAAGCGCGCATCGGGCTCGTAGCCTTCCGGGCAGGCGATGCGCAGCTGGAAGTCGAACTGCCTGGCCGCTTCGATGTACGAGTTGCACATGTTGAAGCCATCGCCGATCCAGGCCACGGTCTTGCCCTGGATCGAGCCGCGGTGCTCGAGGAAGGTCTGCATGTCGGCCAGCAACTGGCACGGGTGCGACTCGTCGGACAAGGCGTTGATCACCGGCACGCGGGATTTGGCAGCAAATTCGGTCAGGGTGCTGTGGGCGTGGGTACGGATCATCACCACGTCGAGCATGCTCGACAGCACGATGGCGCTGTCGCCGATCGGTTCGCCACGGCCCAGCTGGGTGTCGCGCGGCGAGAGGAAGATGGCCTGGCCACCCAGCTGGATCATGCCGGCTTCGAACGACACACGGGTACGGGTCGAGGACTTCTCGAAGATCATGCCCAGCACGCGATTCTTCAAAGGCTCGAACAGCACGCCTCGCTTGCGCAGGTCCTTCAGCTCGATGCCTCGGCGGATCACACCGAGCAATTCGTCGGTGGTGAAATCCAGCAGGGAGAGAAAGTGCCTAGCGCTCATGATTGACTACCTTATCTGCAACGGTATGCAGGTCGACCGTATGGTTTTTTTTGACAACGGGAGTGACCTGCGGCGTAAGCCGCACGGGGCGGACGAAATGGGGAAAGGCGCAATACTATAATTAAATGTCGCCTGAAACCAAGAGGGGAAACAGCAGCGGGTGCTTAACAGGTTACAAAGGGTGTCTGCCCCCTTGAACCCGTGCTGTTTTTTATTTGCTACAGAAGGTTGTACACGGCTTGCTGGCAATTTGGCAAATGGCTGTCGCGAATCGTACGCCTGATGTCGCGGGATTCACGCCGCGAAGCACGCTGGTAGGGGCGAGTGCTGCGGCGCATAGTCGTTGCTCGACCAGCCCTTACACCACCAAGGCAGAAGCGGCCATGACCAAGACCCTGCATCACCGTGCCTGTCACCTGTGCGAAGCGATCTGCGGCCTGAACATAGAAGTCAGCCATGAACCAGACGGGCAGGCGCTGATCAGCTCGATCAAGGGGGACCCGCAAGACCCATTCAGCCGGGGCCACATCTGCCCCAAGGCAGTGGCCCTGCAGGATATCCAGAACGACCCGGACCGCCTGCGCCAGCCGCACCGACGGGTCGGGAGCGAGTGGCAGCCGATTGGCTGGGATGAGGCTTTCGCCTTGGCCGCCGACAGGTTGTGGGCGGTCCAGCAGGCCCACGGGCGCAACGCTGTGGCGGTCTATCAAGGCAACCCCAGCGTCCACAACTATGGGCTGATGACCCACAGCAATTACTTCCTCGGCCTGCTCAAGACCCGCAACCGCTTCTCTGCCACCTCGGTCGACCAGTTGCCACAGCATCTGATCAGCCATCTGATGTACGGCCACGGCCTACTGTTGCCCATACCGGATATCGACCATACCGACTTCATGCTGATCCTTGGTGGCAACCCGCTGGCCTCCAATGGCAGCATCATGACCGTGCCCGACGTGGAAAAGCGCCTGAAAGCCCTACGTGGGCGAGGTGGTCGCCTGGTCGTGGTCGATCCCCGCCGTAGCGAAACCGCTGCCATGGCCGACCTGCATCTGTTCATTCGGCCCGGCGGCGATGCTGCCTTGCTCTGTGGCCTGCTCAACACCTTGTTCGATGAAGGGCTCACGCGCGGCTCGCATTTGCCGGTCAGCGGCCTGCAGCAGGTGCGCGAAGCGCTTGCGCCGTTCAGCGCAGAAGCGATGAGCGCACAGTGCGGCATCGCCGCCAGCCAGATACGTCAATTGGCGCGGGACTTTGCCGCTGCGGACAAGGCGGTCTGCTATGGTCGCATGGGGGTCTCGACCCAGGCGTTCGGCACGCTGTGCCACTGGGTGGTGCAGATGATCAACCTGGTGACTGGCAACCTCGACCGTGAGGGTGGGGCACTGTGTACCGAGCCTGCGGTCGATCTGGTGGCGACCACCTCAGGTGGCCATTTCAATGCCTGGCAGAGCCGGGTCTCGGGCTTGCCGGAGTACGCGGGCGAGCTGCCCGTGGCGGCCTTGGCCGAGGAGATGCTGACCCCGGGGGAGGGGCAGGTGCGCGCCCTGGTGACGGTCGCCGGCAATCCGGTGCTGTCGACACCCAATGGCCGGCAGCTGGATGCGGCGCTGGACGGCCTCGAGTTCATGCTCAGCATCGACCTGTACATCAATGAAACTACCCGTCACGCCGACCTGATCCTGCCGTCGACCTCGGCGCTGGAAAACGACCATTACGACAGCACCTTCAACCTGCTGGCCGTGCGCAATGTGACCCGTTTCAATCGCGCCATCCTGGCCAAGCCGGCAGGTGCCCTGCATGACTGGGAGATTTTCGTCGGCCTCGCCCAGGCCTTCGCCAAGCGCGCTGAACTGGATCTGAAACCGACCTGGCCGCCAGCGCAGATGATCGATCTGGCCCTGCGCAAGGGGCGCTATGGCGAGGCCAGCGCCTGGAACCTGTCGCTGCAGGCGCTGGAGCACTACCCTCACGGGCTTGACCTGGGACCGCTGCGCGCCAACCTGGCGACGCGCCTGGCAACCGCCAGCAAAGCCGTCGAGGCGGCGCCGCAGGTGCTGCTGGATGACCTGCAGCGGTTGGCCTCGCAGGCGCCGCCTGCGCCGGGCGAATTGCTGCTGATCGGTCGACGCCATGTGCGCAGCAACAATTCGTGGATGCACAACTATCATCGCTTGGTCAAAGGCAAGCCGCGTCATCAACTGCTGATGCACCCCCACGACATGCACGACCGGCAATTGCAGGATGGCCAGCGGGTGCGTATCCGTTCGCGCACTGGCCTGCTGGAGGTCGAGGTGCAGGCCTGTGAAGACATGATGCCCGGGGTGGTCAGCCTGCCCCACGGTTTCGGTCATGGTCGCCAGGGCGTGCAGTTGCAGGTCGCCCAGGCACAAGCCGGTGTGAGCGCCAATGACCTGACGGACGAGCGCCTGCGTGACGCGGTTTCCGGTAATGCTGCGCTCAATGGCGTGCCCGTGCAGGTCGAGGCTGCCTGAGCAACGGTAAGGCCGAGCACGCTGCTCGGCTTTCCGATACAATGCGTCACCGTGCCGACGATCGCGTCGGAAAGTTCAGCCGAGGTGCTACATGGATATCATCGAAACGATCAAAGAGCAGATTGCCAACAACACCGTTCTGCTTTACATGAAAGGCTCGCCGAATGCCCCGCAGTGTGGCTTCTCCGCGCGTGCTTCGCAGGCCGTGATGGGTTGCGGCGAGAAGTTCGCCTACGTCGACATCCTGCAGAACCCGGAAATCCGCGCCAACCTGCCAAAATACGCCAACTGGCCGACTTTCCCGCAATTGTGGGTAGCCGGTGAGCTGGTTGGCGGTAGCGATATCATGCTGGAAATGTTCGAGAAGGGTGAGCTGCAGACCCTGATCAAGGACGCCACCGCCAAGGCCAAGGCCTCCGAAGCCTGATCATCAGGCAGCCATGAAAAAACCCGCTCAGAGCGGGTTTTTTTAGGGGCGGGAATTTTATTCTTCGCCCATCTGCGACTGCAGGTAGTTCTCGATGCCGATCTTGTCGATCAGGCCCAGCTGGGTTTCCAGCCAGTCGATGTGTTCTTCCTCGGCTTCGAGGATGTCTTCGAGCAGGTCACGCGAGCCGAAGTCGCCAGCGGTTTCGCAGTGGGCGATGGCGGCTTTCAGGTCGACCAGGCCTTTCTGTTCGATCTTCAGGTCGCACTCGAGCATCTCTTTGGTGTGTTCACCGATCAGCAGCTTGCCAAGGTCCTGGACGTTGGGGATGCCTTCGAGGAAAAGAATACGCTTGATCAGTTTGTCAGCGTGCTTCATCTCATCGATGGATTCCTTGTACTCGTGCTTGCCGAGCTTGTTCAGGCCCCAATCTTCATACATGCGCGCGTGCAGGAAGTACTGGTTGATCGCGACCAGCTCGTTTCCGAGGATCTTGTTGAGATGCTGGATGACGCTTACGTCGCCTTTCATGTCGGGTTCCTGCCCTGTAGAAGTGTGCCAATACAGGGAAGTTTGAGCCTGTAACAGGGGGCTGTCAAACCTAAGTGTTTGAATAATAAGTGAAAATTAATAGGAATAAGAATGTTTGTGAACCGCGTTGGAACGCTAACTTATTGATATTCAGGCATAAAAAAACCGGACACGTGGTCCGGTTCTTCGAATTCTGTAATATCAGGCAGCAGTAAATTCCACCGGATAGGGCAGGGCGGCGTGCTGGCTCACCTGCAGTTCGGTGAGGGTCTCACGGACCACCTCTTTGGCCAGGCAGGCGCATTTGCCACACTGGCTGGCGACGTTGGTCGCTGCACGGACTTCCTTGTAACTGCAGCATCCTTCATAGATCGCATCGCGGATCTGTCCGTCGGTGACGCCGACACAAAGACACACATACATAAGGGCTGACCATCGCGGGTTGAGTCGATGGGTTGGAGCTTAATGTTAATGAGAATGCTTGTCAAAGGACTTTCTGAAAGGGCCGTGCTTGAGCGACCGACGGTTGCATTCGGCCTGTCACTGGAAGCCGTGTATGATGGTCAGCCTTTGTTGGATGTCGGGCAAGCCTGCCTTGGCCCGGCAAACGGTTCTTCACCCTCATCAGGAGATTACAATGAGCGTACTCGTTGGCAAACAAGCCCCCGACTTCACCGTCCCAGCTGTCCTGGGCAATGGCGAAATCGTCGACAGCTTCAACCTGGCTTCGGCTATCAAGGGCAAGTACGGCCTGGTGTTCTTCTACCCACTGGACTTCACCTTCGTCTGCCCGTCCGAGCTGATCGCCCTGGACAACCGCATCCCTGACTTCCAGGCGCGCAACGTAGAAGTGATCGGCGTTTCGATCGACTCGCACTTCACCCACAACGCCTGGCGTAACACTCCGGTCAACGCCGGCGGTATCGGCCAGGTCAAGTACACCCTGGCTGCCGACATCACCCACGAAATCTGCAAGGCCTACGACGTCGAGTCCGAAGGCGGCGTAGCCTTCCGCGGCGCCTTCCTGATCGACACCAACGGTGTCGTTCGTTCGCAGATCGTCAACGACCTGCCACTGGGCCGCAACATGGACGAACTGCTGCGTCTGGTCGACGCCCTGCAATTCCACGAAGAGCACGGCGAAGTCTGCCCGGCCAACTGGAAGAAAGGCGACCAAGGCATGACCGCTTCGCCAGAAGGCGTTGCTGCTTACCTGAGCGAGAACGCTGGCAAGCTGTAATGCCACGCGCATGAAAAAACCGGCCCATGTGGCCGGTTTTTTTGTGCCAGCTTGTGCCGGCCTCTTCGCGGGCTCGCCCGCTCCCACAGGTACACCACAGGCCGTTGGCATTGTGCGATACCTGTGGGAGCGGGCGTGCCCGCGAAGCTTTTCAGGTCAGTCGTTGAAGTCGCGCCAGCCGCCCATTTCCTTCCAGCGGTTGACAATGCCGCAGAACAGCTCGGCCGTCTTCTCGGTGTCGTAACGCGCCGAGTGCGCTTCACGCCCATCGAAGTCGATGTCAGCGCTCTGGCAGGCTCGCGCCAGTACGGTCTGGCCATAGGCCAGGCCAGCCAGGGTCGCGGTGTCGAAGCTGGAGAACGGGTGGAACGGGTTACGCTTGATGTCGTTACGCGTGACCGCCGCATTAAGGAAACCAAGGTCGAAGCTGCTGTTGTGGCCGACCAGGATCGCCCGTTTGCAGCCGTTGGCTTTAAGCGCCTTGCGCACACCGCGGAAGATGTCGGTGAGCGCGCTTTCCTCGCTCACCGCCATGCGCAGCGGGTGATCCAGCTTGATGCCGGTGAACTCCAGCGCGGCCGGCTCGATATTGGCCCCTTCGAACGGTTCGACCCGGTAGAAGTAGGTGTGCTCGGGGAACAGAAAGCCCTTTTCGTCCATGCCGATGGTCACTGCGGCAATTTCCAGCAGGGCGTCGGTGGCGCTGTTGAAGCCGCCAGTCTCGACATCCACGACTACCGGCAGATAGCCACGGAAGCGCTCGGCCATCGGGTGGCGCGAACCGCCGCCGACCTGGCCGTCCTGGTCGTCTTCGTACAGGTCTTCGCTCACGCGTTGTCCTCCAGCAGGCGCCAGCGCAGTTTCTCACCGGCGCGCAGCGGGATCACGGTTTGCTCGCCGAATGGCAGGCTGTCCGGGGCGGTCCATTCTTCGCGAACCAGGGTGATGGTGTCGGTGTTCGCTGGCAGGCCATAGAAGGCCGGGCCATGCAGGCTGGCGAAACCTTCCAGCTTGTCCAGCGCATTGCGCTGCTCGAACGCCTCGGCGTACATCTCGATGGCCGCGTATGCGGTGTAGCAACCGGCACAACCGCAGGCAGCTTCCTTGGCGTGACGGGCATGCGGTGCCGAGTCGGTGCCGAGGAAGAACTTCGGGTTGCCGCTGGTGGCCGCGTCCAGCAGCGCCACCTGGTGGGTGTTGCGCTTGAGGATCGGCAAGCAATAGAAGTGCGGGCGGATACCGCCAACCAGCATGTGGTTGCGGTTGTACAGCAGGTGCTGGGCAGTGATGGTTGCACCGACGTTGGCCGGGGCTTCGGTGACGAACTGCGCGGCGTCGCCTGTGGTGATGTGCTCGAAGACCACTTTCAGGGTCGGGAAGCGCTCGACCAGGCGGCGCATGTGCTCGTCGATGAAGCGCTTCTCGCGGTCGAACACGTCGATTTCGCTGCGGGTGACTTCACCGTGCACCAGCAAGGGCATGCCGACGTCCGCCAGTGCCTCGATGGCCGGGAAGATGTTGTCGATGCTGGTCACGCCCGAATCGGAGTTGGTCGTCGCGCCGGCAGGGTACAGCTTGGCGGCGTAGACGATACCGCTGGCCTTGGCCGCGCGGATGTCCTCGGGGCTGGTACGGTCGGTGAGGTACAGCACCATCAGCGGTTCGAAGCGGCTGCCAGCCGGGCGTGCGGCAAGGATGCGCTCGCGGTAGGCGCTGGCTTCGACGGCATTGCGCACCGGCGGAACCAGGTTGGGCATGATGATGGCACGGGCGAAAGTACGCGCCACATCGCCAACGGTATGGGGCAGGACGGCACCATCGCGCAGATGGATGTGCCAGTCGTCGGGACGCAGGAGGGTCAGGCGATCGGACATTGGGAATTCCAGGCGGGTCGAACTCAGGCCCCAATGCTACCGGAAAACCCCGGTCCGAGCACGGCTATCAAGTTTTCCGGCCAGCGTCCGATAGCCTGCCTGTAAGCCGTCAGAATTTGTGGAGCCACCCGTGCGCCAGCGTTACCTAGCCCTGTTGACCCTTGTCGCCAGCCTGCCGGCCGGTGCACTGACCTTCCAGACCCGCATGGAGAATGTCGCCTGGAAAGTCGAGGGTGACCAGTTCGAATGCCGCCTGATCCAGCCGATCGATGGTTTCGGCAGTGGCGAGTTCGTGCGCAAGGCTGGTGAGCAGCCGGTGTTCCAGCTGCGATCGCACAGCAATGTGCTTGGCGCAGGTTCGGCCACCTTGCTGGCTGCCGCTGCGCCTTGGCAGCCGGGCCGCGGGGATGTGAACCTCGGCGCTGTGCGCATGGCCCGCAGCGGCGTGCTGTTCAGCTCGTCGCAGAGCCAGGCCAGCCGCCTGATCAACGGCCTGCTCGATGGACGCAGCACGGTGGTGCGCAATTACACCGGCGAAGGCGGCAGGGCGATGGAAGTACGCGTGCTGCCGGTCAGCTTCGCCAAGGCCTACAGCGACTATCAGGCCTGTGCCAGCAAGATGCTGCCGATGAACTATGACCAGGTGCGCCAGACCCAGGTGGGCTTCCCGGGCGGTGGCTTCGACCTGGACGCCAATGCCCGTGCGCGGCTGGACGTGATCCTCGATTACCTCAAGGCTGACCCGACGGTGAACCACATCGAACTCAACGGCCATTCCGACAACAGCGGTAACCGCCTGACCAATCGCGATACTTCGCGACGTCGGGCCTTGGCCGTTGCCGATTACCTCAAGGCCCATGGCGTGCCGGAAGAGCAGATCGTCGTGCGCTTTCATGGCGAGCGCTATCCGCTGGTGAAAAACAACAGCCCGGCCAATCGGGCACGTAACCGGCGGGTGAATATCGAGCTGGATCGGGTGGCGGTGGCGGAGAAACCGGTGGTGCAGCCGGTTCAGCAACCGGCACCTGCGGCACCTGCCATCCCGCCTGCCACTGCGGCACCGGCTGCGGGTGCGCCCGGAGCGAAGACACCCTGAAACCATGTTGTTTCTCTGGGGCAGGTCTTGGGATTGCATCAGGGCTACCAGGTGCTTGCCACAACATTTTCAGCGCCTATGAGATCGAGCGCCGCCCGCGCGGCGCATCGCGGGTAAACCCGCTCCCACATCTGTTTCGGGCCAGTCACTCCTGTACCGCCAACAGGATCCGCCTTGGTGCATGACTGGAGACCGATGATGAGCAGTTATGCGCATGACTGGAGACAGGTGGAGCGGCATCAGCGCCCACGGAGATGCATCGCCATGCCAACAAGGCGGTCCCTGTTGGCTTCACAGGAGAGATTGGCCCGAAGCAGATGTGGGAGCGGGTTTACCCGCGATGCGCCGCGCGGGCGGCGCTCGATCTCAAAGGCGCTGAAGCTTTGTGGCGAACACAGAAAGACGTCGCCCCACCGACAGTTCCTGTCGCTTTGTCGTCAGAAGCTGTCGCCCCACTGTAAATCTATCCGCAACGCCGGTAGAATTGGTCCCTTTCCGTACAACCCCGTGGAGTGATGGCATGGCGGACGTAAAAAAGGTCGTACTGGCGTATTCCGGCGGCCTTGATACTTCGGTGATTCTCAAGTGGCTGCAGGATACTTACAACTGCGAAGTGGTGACGTTCACCGCTGACCTGGGTCAGGGCGAAGAAGTCGAGCCGGCTCGCGCCAAAGCTCAGGCGATGGGCGTAAAAGAGATCTACATCGACGACCTGCGCGAAGAGTTCGTGCGTGATTTCGTCTTCCCGATGTTCCGCGCCAACACCGTCTACGAAGGCGAGTACCTGCTGGGTACTTCCATCGCTCGCCCGCTGATCGCCAAGCGCCTGATCGAAATCGCCAACGAAACCGGCGCCGACGCCATTTCTCACGGCGCGACCGGCAAGGGTAACGACCAGGTTCGCTTCGAGCTGGGTGCCTACGCCCTCAAGCCTGGGGTCAAGGTCATTGCTCCATGGCGCGAGTGGGACCTGCTGTCCCGCGAGAAGCTGATGGATTACGCCGAAAAGCATGGCATTCCGATCGAGCGTCACGGCAAGAAGAAGTCGCCATACTCGATGGACGCCAACCTGCTGCACATTTCCTATGAAGGCGGTGTGCTGGAAGATACCTGGACCGAGCACGAAGAAGACATGTGGCGCTGGAGCGTCTCGCCAGAGAACGCCCCGGACCAGGCTACCTACATCGAGCTGACCTACCGCAATGGTGACATCGTCGCCATCGACGGTGTCGACATGACCCCAGCCACCGTGCTTGCCGAACTGAACCGTATCGGCGGCGCCAACGGTATCGGCCGTCTGGACATCGTAGAGAACCGTTACGTGGGCATGAAGTCCCGTGGTTGCTACGAAACCCCTGGCGGTACCATCATGCTCAAGGCCCACCGCGCCATTGAGTCGATCACCCTGGACCGCGAAGTTGCTCACCTGAAAGACGAGCTGATGCCGAAGTATGCCAGCCTGATCTACACCGGCTACTGGTGGAGCCCGGAGCGCCTGATGCTGCAGAAGATGATCGACGCTTCGCAGGTCAACGTTAACGGCGTCGTGCGACTTAAACTGTACAAGGGCAATGTCATCGTGGTTGGCCGCAAGTCGGACGACTCGCTGTTCGATGCCAATATCGCTACCTTCGAAGAAGACGGCGGCGCCTACAACCAGGCAGATGCTGCTGGCTTCATCAAACTCAACGCGCTGCGCATGCGCATCGCTGCCAACAAAGGCCGCGGGATGCTCTGAGCATCTGGCTGAATTGGCAAACGAACCCCGGCTCTGGCCGGGGTTTTTTTTGTCTTCTCGACAGCGGGCTTCTCAACATCATGGGGTCAATCCTCAGGCAGGCAGCTGATGGTAAGAAGGATGCATTGATGTAGCTCCATATTACAGAAGCGCCATTGCTTGTATTCGGCATGCGGTTGGGTAATGGCTTGCATGATTTGCTGTTGTATCTGTTTTTGCGCATCAGGGCCGGAAAACATGACGGTTACAATTTCTTGAGGGGTGGCACGCGATGGTGGCCCGGTCGTTTGGGGGGGAGCGGACTGTTCAGGTTTGTAGAAGGATTTGGAGTTGAAGTTCAGGGTGAGGAAGAACAACGCCGTAAGGAAGAATGGAAACCCTACCAGGAACCATGTGTAGTACGTCTGACTTTCATCGCTGAGAAAAGGCAGGGTTGCCAAAGCAGAAGCTTCGATAATACCTGCAAATATGGCGATGATCGTCAGTGGGGCGACCGGTTGGTTCTCAGTCATGATTAATGCCTCCTGCATGTTTTACATACCAATAACCCACTGGCTCCCTTTACCAAATTATGGAATTTTTCCGGGTGCGGTAATTTTTCGGAAGCGAGGCATGACAAATCGATCATGCTTCGTGCGTTTTTTCTTAATCACTCTCAAAGCCAGTCTGTAAATTTTTCCGTTGTAGGAAAATTCCCAAACCGACGTAAGGTTCATCTATTCAGCTTTTTAAAGGGGTAATCGACGCGCCACTGAGCGTTCTGCTCGGTTATGGTGGGGCAGTCGTCAAAGCAGAATAACGAATGATGGATATCGCATGAACAAAGTCCTTATCGTGGATGATCATCCGGTCATACGCTTGGCAGTGCGCATGTTGATGGAGCGACATGGGTACGATGTTGTCGCGGAAACCGACAATGGCATAGCGGCCTTGCAGCTTACTCGAGAACATCTTCCCGACATCGTCGTGCTCGATATCGGAATCCCCAAGCTCGACGGTCTGGAGGTCATTGGCCGCATGGCAGCAGCGAGTCCTGGCAGTCGTGTGCTGGTACTGACCTCACAGGCGCCCGGGCATTTCTCCATGCGTTGCATGCAAGCGGGCGCCGCTGGCTATGTATACAAGCAGCAGGAGCTCACCGAGCTGCTGAGCGCCATCAAGGCTGTGCTCTCTGGTTACAGTTATTTCCCGAACCAGGCCTTGCACAAGTCACGTGGTCGGGTTGGGGGAGTAAGCGAAACGGAAATGGTCGATCGCCTGTCTGCCAGGGAGCTGATGGTCCTGCAGCAGTTGGCGCGGGGACGCTCCAACAAGGAGATAGCCGACAGCATGTACCTCAGCAACAAGACCGTCAGCACCTACAAGACGCGCCTGTTGCTGAAGCTCAATGCCCATTCGCTGGTGGACCTGATCGAGCTGGCCCGTCGCCATGGCCTGAGCTGAACCAGCCATGGACAAAGCCTCCCCGAGGGAGGCTTTGGAGGGCTAAAGGTCGTAGTCGAAATCGGCGAGTTGCCGTTGCAGGCGTCGCTCTTCGAGGAGGTTGTCAATGGTACGACGCTTGCTCAGGTTGGTTTTCGCGGTTTCTACCTGGGGCTCCGCTTCGTCGTCAGCGGTAGCAAAGTCATCTTCGATCGACAGGTCGTCTTTATCGGTACTCATGAGTCGCTCCAAGCCAAAGGGCCATTGGCCGTCCTTATAACGAGAAAGCGATGTCCGGTAAAAAAGATTTTTTCAATCGCAACGCAACTATTTTTGCTATTGGCTCAATCGTCGCAAGTCTTGTGCTTGTATTCGCACAGATCTTCGATGCGGCAGCTACCACAACGAGGCTTGCGTGCCTGGCACACGTAGCGGCCATGCAGGATGAGCCAATGGTGAGCGTCGAGCAGGTAGTCCTTGGGTACGAACTTGACCAGCTTCTTCTCGACTTCCAGCACGGTCTTGCCAGGCGCGATGCCGGTGCGGTTGCTGACCCTGAATATATGCGTGTCCACCGCCATGGTTGGCTGGCGAAAGGCGGTGTTGAGCACCACGTTGGCGGTCTTGCGCCCAACGCCTGGTAACGCTTCCAGTGCTTCTCGGGTTTGCGGCACTTCGCCGCCATGGCGCTCGATCAGCAGGCGGCACGCCTCGATGACGTTCTTGGCCTTGCTGTTATAAAGACCGATGGTCTTGATGTATTCACTCAGCCCCTCGACCCCCAGCGCGTAGATGGCCTGCGGTGTATTGGCGACCGGAAACAGGCGTGCGGTGGCTTTGTTGACGCCGACATCGGTGGATTGCGCGGAAAGCGTCACGGCAACCAGGAGCTCGAATGGGGTGGTGTAGGCCAATTCCGTTTTCGGGTCGGGGTTATCTTCATGCAGCCTGCGAAAAATCTCCAGGCGTTTGGCGGCATTCATGGGTTCAACGCTTTCCTTGACGACGTGTGAGGGTGGGGCGCAGCCAATTGTACAAGGCCAGTAGAGCGCCGAGCAGTAGCAACCCACCGGACGGCAGGTGGGCCAGGTGCATGCCGGCGACATCGTCCAGCCATTGGCGGCCAGCGCCAAGCAGCAAACAGGCGAGCAGCAGGCCACTCAAATGCAGCAACAATTCCCGCCAGCGCCCTTCAGCTGGCAGCAATGGGTCGATGGCGAGGCATTGCAGGCAGATCAACGCAGGAAAATAACCAAGCGTCAGCGCCAATGGCAATGCCCAGGCACGTAGGGCCAATTGCAGACAACTGCCAAGCGCAGCCAGCAGCAGCAGGCTTGCCAGCCAGTACCTGGCGCCGCTGAGTGATGCCCGCAGCGGGCCAAGGAAGGCTTGGTGGAGAAGGATCATCACCCACATGTACGCGGCGATGGTCAGCGCATGGGTGACAGTGCCAGTCGCGCCAAGCAGCGGAGCCAGGCCGGTGATCAGCAGGCAGAATCTATTCATGGAGAGAGGTTCCAAGCAGTTCGCTGCGATGCTGATCAAAAAACCGCAAGGCTTCCTGCTGGGCATCGATGACGGCCCGGGACGTAACGGTCGCCCCGGCCAACTGATCGAAATCGCCCTGGTCGCGTCTGATTGCCCAGCGGTCGCCAAGGCCGTGCTTGGCAAACTGGTTCAGCCAGCCAGACTGCGGATCGGCAATCTGGCCGCCCAACCCAGGGCTTTCCTGCTGTTCGACTACCCGAGTGCCGACCAGGCGGCCATCGGCAGCGATGGCGATGGTCAGCTTGATGGGGCCGGCATAGCCCTGCACCTGGCTCACCAGCACGATGGCTGTTGGCGATGTCCCGTGGCTCGCGCGATAGGCCGCGAGTATCTTGCTGTGCTGCGGCTGTTCGGCGGGCAATGGCAACGCGCTGTCCAAAGGGCGGTTGTCGTAGCTTTGCGCGGGCAGCACCGCCAGCAACTGGCTTGCCTGAAGCTGGCGCTCGGCATCGATGATGGCCTGGCGAGTCCAGTGCTGCCAGGCCAGCGTTGATGCGATTGCCGACCCGCCGACGGCAAGGAGCAGAAGGCTGCTGCGCATGGGCGCGATCATGGCGAAACCTGTTGGCGCTGCAAGGCGAACCGATCCAGGGCGGGAACCGCCAGGTTCATCAACAGGATGGCGAAGGCCGTGCCATCCGGGTAACTGCCCCAGGTGCGGATCAGGTAGATCAGCGCGCCTGCGCCAAAGCCGAACAGCAGCCGGGCCAGATTCGCCTTTGGGCCGGACACCGGCTCGGTGGCGATGAAGAATGCCGCCAGCATCGTTGAACCGCTGAACAGATGCAGTAGTGGCGAGCCGTTCGAATCCGAACCGGAGCCATTCCAGGCCAGCAGGCTGAACAGGAAAAGGCCGCCCAGCAGCCCTGCCGGGGCATGCCAGCTGATCACCTTGCGCTGCAAGAGAAACAGCCCGCCGAACAGCAAGGCCAGATTGATCCATTCGCTGCTGCGACCGCCAACATTGCCAAAGCCGGGGTGACTGGCGAACAGTTCCTCGAGGGTCAGGCTGCGGTTGTGGCGCAGGCCATCGAGAATGGTCGGCCCCGCCCAGGCATCAATCTGGCCGCCCGCGCCAGCCACCTGCTGCAGGCTGTCGACAAAGCCAATGGCGTGGTTGGGCCAGTGGTTCATGTGCAGCGGAAAGTTCAGCAGCACGAAGGCGTAACCGACCATGGCCGGGTTGAACAGATTGCGGCCCACTCCGCCAAAGGCCTGCTTGCCGACACCTATGGCAATGCCTGCTGCTGTCACTGGCACCCACCAAGGCGCCTGTCCGGGTAGGGCGATGGCCAGCAACACGGCAGTCACCAGGGCACTGCCATCGTTCAATGCCGGTGAAACAGGCTGGCGACGCACAGCCAGCAAGGCCGCCTCGCAACACAGCGCACTGCTGGCACACAGCAACAGGCTGAACAGGACTCCCCAGCCCTGTGTCCAGAGGGTGGCGAGCAAGCCGGGTATGCAGGCCAGCAGCACCAGGCCCATGGCTGCGCGTAGCCGTGGGTCAGGGCTTGCCATGTTCATGCCCGGCGCCTGTGGGCAGCGCATCGGCAGCGGCGCTTTTCTGCGCCCTGATGCGCTCCAGGGCGGCCTTGATCGGGTCTGCCGCGCCTTGTGTGGCTTCGGCCGTACGCGCCAGGCGCTGCGCCTCACGGCGCGCGATGTCGCGTTGCAGGCGGGCGTTTCGCTGCTGGTGGCGCTGGCGCGCCTGATCGCGGCGCTGGCGGCGGGCCTGCAGTTGTTCGGGGGAGTGAGCCAGGCCGCTGACGATCGGTACCACCCCTGCTGGCAGTGGCTGCATCTCGATGCAATCGACCGGGCAGGGCGCCAGGCACAGGTCACAGCCGGTGCATTCGCTGGCAATGACCGTGTGCATC
Source organism: Pseudomonas sp. NBRC 111130 (assembly GCF_001320485.1). Classification (NCBI taxonomy): domain Bacteria; kingdom Pseudomonadati; phylum Pseudomonadota; class Gammaproteobacteria; order Pseudomonadales; family Pseudomonadaceae; genus Pseudomonas; species Pseudomonas sp. NBRC 111130. The sequence continues at coordinate 32,857 of NZ_BCBG01000029.1, read as the reverse complement.
AACTTGGCGGCGCCGACGATGGCATCGACCGGGCAGGCCTGGATGCATTTGGTGCAACCGATGCATTCGGCTTCGCGAATGCAGGCGACCTGGGGCGGTGCGCTGCCGCGCAGCGGGTCAGGCGCAAGCAATGGCTTCTTGAGCAGCGCTGCCAGCGCAGCGATGGTTTCGCTGCCACCTGGCGGGCACTTGTTGATGGCCCCGCCCGCTGCCAATTCTTCGGCGTAGGGCCGACAGCCATTGTGGCCGCATTTGCCACATTGGGTTTGTGGCAGCAGGGCATCGATGCGTTGAATCAAATTCATTGAATGAAAATTCCGTTGAGCCCGGAGAACGCCAAGGCCATGACGCCTGCACCGATCAAGGTAATCGGCAAACCACGCAGCGCGGCCGGTACTTCCGCCTGCTGGCTGCGCTGCTGCAGGTCGTCGAACAGCACCAGCGCCAGCCAGAAGCCCACGCCGGCCGATGCCCCCCAGCGCAACGTAGCAAGCGCCGAGGTGTCCTCTCCCGTCACTTGCAGCGTCAGCCCGAGCAGCAAGGCGTTGCCCAGCAATGGCAGTGCAAGCCCTCTGGTGGGCCACTGCGGCCGCAACCTGCGCAGCGCCGTCGGTACGCCCCATGTCAGCAATGCCAGCCAGGGCAACAGCAGGAACAGGCGCAGGTCCTGCAACTGCCAGGGCGCCACGATGAGCCGTTCGAGCACTTGCCCGCCGCTCGCTCCGAGTACTATGGACAGGGCCCCCGCCAGGCCACAGACCTGCAGGCGCAGGCGGCTTGACGGCTGTGCTTGCACAAGCAGGTGGCTGACCAGCGCAGCGCTGGCGAGGATCAGCATGGAGTCGTTCATGTGAATGACGATAGCCGGGAATCGCCTGGAGCGTCCGGCATTGGTGCTGCAGATGGAACTGCCCCGGCGGTAAGGCCGGGGCAGAAGGCTTACTTGATGCGCTGACCTGGCTTGGCGCCACTGTCAGGGCTGAGCAGGTAGATCTCTTCGCCGCCAGGGCCGGCCGCCATGACCATGCCCTCGGAGACGCCAAAGCGCATTTTGCGCGGCTTGAGGTTGGCCACCATCATGGTCAGGCGGCCTTCCAGCTTGGAGGGATCCGGATAGGCCGACTTGATGCCGGAGAACACGTTGCGGCGCTCGTCGCCGATATCCAGGGTCAGCTGCAGGAGCTTGTCGGCGCCAGGCACGGCTTCAGCCTTGACGATCAGTGCGACACGCAGGTCAACTGCGGCAAAGGTGTCGAACTCGATTTCGGCAGACAGCGGGTCCTTGGTCAGCTCGCCGTTGCCGGCGGGTGCCTGGGCTTCGGCGGCCAGCAGGTCTTCCTTGCTGGCAGCGACCATGGCTTCGACCTTGGCAGGTTCGATACGGCTCATCAGCGCCTTGAACGGGTTCAGCTGGTGGTTTTCCAGGCGCGATTGATGGTCGTTCCAAGTCAGTGGCGCGACGTTGAGGAATGCCTCGGCATCAGCGGCGAGCAGCGGCAGCACGGGTTTCAGGAAGATCACCAGCTGGCGGAACAGGTTGATGCCCTGGGCGCAAATGGCCTGGACCTCGTCCTGCTTGCCTTCCTGCTTGGCCAGCGACCAAGGTGCCTTGTCAGCGATCCAGGCGTTGGCGCGGTCAGCCAGGGCCATGATTTCACGCATGGCACGGCCGAAATCGCGGCCCTCATAGGCTTCGGCGATCGACGGGGCGGCGGCGAGGAAGGCCTCGGTCAGTTCTGGCGCAGCATCGCCAGCGACCATCACGCCGGCATTGCCCTTGTGGATGAAGCCGGCGCAACGGCTGGCAATGTTGACCACTTTGCCAACCAGGTCGGAGTTGACCTTCTGCACGAAATCCTCGAGGTTCAGGTCGAGGTCATCGACGCCCCGGCCGAGCTTGGCGGCGTAGTAGTAGCGCAGGTATTCCGGGTGCAGGTGGTCCAGGTAGGTTCGGGCCTTGATGAAGGTGCCGCGCGACTTGGACATCTTGGCGCCGTTGACGGTCAGGTAGCCGTGCACGTTGACTGCAGTCGGCTTGCGGAAGCCGGCACCTTCGAGCATGGCAGGCCAGAACAGGGCGTGGAAGTTGACGATGTCCTTGCCGATGAAGTGATACAGCTCGGCCTTGGAGCCTTCGTTCCAGAAAGCGTCGAAGTCCAGCTCCGGGCGGCGTGCGCACAGGTTCTTGAAGCTGGCCATGTAGCCGATTGGCGCGTCCAGCCAGACGTAGAAATACTTGCCCGGCTCGCCCGGGATCTCGAAGCCGAAGTACGGCGCATCACGCGAGATGTCCCACTCTTGCAGGCCGGAATCCAGCCATTCGGCAAGCTTGTTGGCCACGGCGTCCTGCAGGGTTCCGCTGCGCGTCCACTGCTGCAGCATGGCCTGGAAGTCAGGCAGCTTGAAGAAGAAGTGCTGGGAATCGCGCAGCACCGGAGTGGCCCCGGAGATGGCCGACTTGGGGTTCTTCAGCTCAGTCGGGGCATAGGTGGCGCCGCATTTCTCGCAGTTGTCGCCGTACTGATCCTCAGCCGCGCATTTCGGGCAGGTGCCCTTGATGAAACGGTCGGCCAGGAACATGCCCTTTTCGGGGTCGAAATACTGGGTCACCGAACGGGTGGCGATGTGCCCTGCGTCGCGCAGGCGGCCGTAGATCAGGCCTGACAGCTCGCGGTTTTCGTCACTGTGGGTGGAGTGGAAGTTGTCGAAGTCCACCAGGAAGTCGGCGAAGTCACCACTATGCTCGGCCTGGACATTGGCGATCAGCTGCTCAGGGGTGATGCCTTCCTTCTCGGCACGCAACATGATGGCCGAGCCGTGGGCGTCGTCGGCGCAGACGTAGATGCACTGGTTGCCGCGCAGTTTCTGGAAGCGCACCCACATGTCCGTCTGGATGTACTCCAGCATATGGCCAAGGTGGATGGATCCATTGGCATAGGGCAGGGCGCTGGTAACGAGAATCTGACGTGGCTCGGACATGGTGGCTCGGCTACTTATCTGGCTCGGGTAAAAATGAGGGTGATCGGCCACTATAAAGGGCCGGCGAAGATATTTCACCCCAAGCACGCATCTGCTGACGATTGACGGGTTAGGATAGGCGTCTGTTTCGTACTCAGTTTGCCAATGGGAGTGTCCATGAGTGCCGTCACCCGTGCCGCCGTCGAAGGCGTGCTTCGCCAGTACACCGACCCCTACCTGAATCAGGACCCGGTCAGCGCCGGATGCGTGCGCGCCATCGACATCCAGGGCGGGCAAGTCGCTGTGCAGTTGCAACTGGGCTACGCCGCCGGCCTGTTCAAGAACGGTTGGGCCCAGGTGCTGCAGACCGCGATCGAGAATCTCGACGGCGTCAGCTCGGCCCAGGTGTCGATCGACTGTGTCGTCGCCGCTCACAAGGCCCAGGCCCAGGTGCCGGCCATGGCCAACGTCAAGAACATCATTGCCGTGGCCTCGGGCAAGGGCGGTGTCGGCAAATCGACCACCGCGGCCAACCTGGCCTTGGCCCTGGCCCGTGAAGGCGCCCGCGTGGGCATTCTCGATGCCGATATCTACGGCCCCAGCCAGGGCGTGATGTTCGGTATCGCCGAGGGTACCCGCCCGCAGATCCGCGAACAGAAGTGGTTCGTGCCGATCAAGGCCCATGGTGTGGAAGTGATGTCCATGGCGTTCCTCACCGATGACAACACGCCGATGGTCTGGCGTGGGCCGATGGTATCGGGTGCGCTGCTGCAGCTGGTGACCCAGACCGCCTGGGACGACCTGGATTATCTGGTCATCGACATGCCGCCGGGTACCGGCGATATCCAGCTGACCCTGGCGCAGAAGGTGCCGGTGGCCGGTTCGGTGATCGTTACCACGCCACAGGACCTGGCCCTGCTGGATGCCAAGAAGGGTGTGGAGATGTTCCGCAAGGTCAACATCCCGGTGTTGGGCGTGGTCGAGAACATGGCCGTGCACATCTGCTCGAACTGCGGCCACGCCGAGCACCTGTTCGGCGAAGGCGGTGGCGAGAAGCTGGCGGCGCAATACGGCGTCGACCTGCTGGCCTCGCTGCCGCTGTCGATGCTGATCCGCGAACAGGCCGATAGCGGCAAGCCGACGGCGATCGCTGAGCCGGAAAGCCAGATTGCCATGGTCTACCAGGAATTGGCCCGCCAGGTAGGCGCACGCATCGTGTTGCAGGAAGCGGCGGCGCCGGCGATGCCTAGCATCACCATCAGCGAGGACTGATCCGAACCGAGTCGCCTGCTTCGCGGGTAATCCCGCTCCCAGAACAGCGCAGCCTTCAAGTGTTGCGCGGTTTGTGTCGGAGCGGGCGAGCCCGCGAAGAAGCCAGCACCAATTTTCGGTCAGGCATAAAAAAACCCGCCAGAAGGCGGGTTTTTTTGAAAGCTAGAAAGCTAAATCGACTTAGGCGATTTGAACTTCTTCAGCCTGCATGCCTTTCTGGCCGCGGGTAGCGACGAAAGTAACAGCCTGGCCTTCTTTCAGGGTTTTGAAGCCGTCAGCTTGGATGGCTTTGAAGTGCACGAACAGGTCATCGCCCGACTGAGGGGTGATGAAGCCGTAGCCTTTCTCATCGTTGAACCACTTAACAACACCGGATTGACGGTTGGACATTTTTCTGTCTCCTTGGACAATTTGATAACGGTCAGGAAAAACCCTGGCCGGGACTGAGCGCAAAGAGAGCAGAAAATTCAGCGATGGGCCGATCAGGATCGTGCATCAAACTAGAGATTCTCGGTGTCACGTGCAGCACAGTGGCGCCACCTTACCCCACTTTCCACGAGCTGCCAATGGTCTGTGAACGCTTTACGCAAATTCGGATCGACGGCGGCTGCAACCCCCGTCCGGCGCGGGATGGGGCACTGGAACTTTAACCCGGGCGCCGGGACCGGTAAGATGCGCGTCTGGATTTTCCCCTCGCAACTCTTCAGGACACCCCGCCATGAGCATCAAATCGGACAAGTGGATTCGCCGCATGGCGCAGGAACACGGCATGATCGAACCGTTCGTCGAGCGCCAGGTGCGCGGCGAGCAGGACAACCGTGTCATCTCCTTTGGCGTTTCCAGCTACGGCTACGACGTGCGCTGCGCCGACGAATTCAAGGTGTTCACCAACATCAACTCGGCCACCGTCGACCCGAAGAACTTCGATGCCGGCAGCTTCGTCGACATCAAGAGCGACGTCTGCATCATCCCGCCGAACTCCTTCGCCCTGGCTCGCACCGTCGAGTACTTCCGCATTCCGCGTGATGTGTTGACCATCTGCCTGGGCAAGAGCACCTACGCCCGTTGCGGCATCATCGTCAACGTCACGCCGCTGGAGCCGGAGTGGGAAGGCCACGTGACCCTGGAGTTCTCCAATACCACCACGCTGCCGGCCAAGATCTACGCCAACGAAGGCGTGGCGCAGATGCTGTTCCTGCAGTCCGACGAAGAGTGTGAAGTGTCGTACAAGGACCGGGGCGGCAAGTACCAAGGGCAGCGCGGCGTCACCCTGCCACGCACCTGATCCGACGAGCGCAGGGAATTAGTTTCCCTGATGGCACTCCAACAGGTTGAACAGTGCCGATACGTATGCAGCGTGTTGGCCCTCGTCCAGGAGCTGCCAATGAAACTCAACCCCGCAATCAGTGCGAAGCTGGCTGTACTGCAGCCCAACCAGATCGGGTTGCTGGCCTGGTCACTGCTGGCGCACCCGCTGCCCGTGCAGGCTGGCGGTGTGCCGCACCAGCCTGATCCTGATACGCCGCAGCCGCCAGAGCCCGGTGATCATCCCCCGATGGAGCCCGGTGAGCCAACCCTTCCCGACGAGCCACCACCGTCTCCTGTCGCCTGACTCAGGTGGCCAGCGCCCAGACCTGATCGCCTCCGGCCAGGAAAACCCGCGTATCGGAACCCGGTTCGACCAACCACCCACCGGTGAACTCACCGAACGCCGGGAGCAGGCTGACCTGAGCATCGATCAGGAAGCACGGCAGCCTCAACCGTTGCCGCGCCCGCCCTCGCAGCACGTACACCGGATGCACGTGCCCGGCGAGTACCGGGTGGCTGGGGTGGGGCGTCGGTTCGTGCTGCAGGGCAAAGGGCGCCAGCAGCAGGGGTTCGTCTACCACTTCGATCCCCAGTTGCACCGGCGGATCACCGGCGTGGCGATCATGATTACCCCGTACCAGGACTACCTTCACCGCGCTGTGGCGGGTTCTCCATGCCTGCAGGCTGGCCTGCGTGCCAGGCGCCAGCGCAGCGCGGGCATGCAGGAAGTCGCCAAGGATGATCAGCTGCTCGCAGGCGTAGCTGTGCAGTAATCTATCCAGGCGTGCCAGGGTTGCGCTGGTGGTACCACGCGGAACGGGTTGATGCAGTGCCCGGTAACTGGCTGCCTTGCCGATATGAACGTCGGCCACCAGCAAGGTGCGGCGGGCCGGCCAGTAGATGGCCTTGTCTGGTAGCAGCCAGAGCGTTTCGCCACAGTGTTCGACAGGCAGATAGGTATTCATGGCCGGTTTGCCGCTTTTTCCAGGTCGGTCACCATCCGTGCAATGCGGTCCGCCAGCTTTTCCGTGCTCAAAGTCTCGCGCATGCCTTCGACCAGCAGGGCGAATGCCAGGGGGCCAGGCCGTTGCAGCATGCGCAGGTCCAGTTGCAGGTTTTGCATCTTGAGCAACTGCCGCTGCAGGCGCTCGATCTCCAGTTCTTCGTTCAGTACTTCATCGCGCGCCTGGCCCAGCAGCAAGTTGCTGGCGTCGTGTTTGCGGAATACTTCATAGAACAACCCGCTGGAAGCCTGAATCTGTCGGGTGCTCTTTTGAGCGGCCGGGTAGCCGCCGAACACCAGCCCGGCAATCTGGGCGATTTCGCGGAAGCGTCGCAGCGCCATTTCGCCAGCGTTCAGGCTTGCCAGCACGTCCTCCAGCAGGTTGTCGCCCGACAGCGCGTCCGGCAGGCAACTGGCCCAATCCACGGCGCTGGGGCTGAGCAGTTCGAAACCATAGTCGTTCACGGCGATGGACACCGACAGTGGCTGCACCCGGCTTACCCGCCAGGCGATCAGGTTGGCCAGGCCCAGGTTGGCCATGCGCCCGGCAAACGGGTAGAGGAACAGATGCGAGCCCTGGCGTGATCCCAGCGTTTCGGCCAGCAGTGTGTTGCGGGTGGGTAAGGCTGACCACTTCGACTGCAAGGCCAGCAGCGGCAGCACGGCCTGCATCTCCGGGCCGTGATAGGCCCCATGCGCCGCAGCATCGAGTTGTTCGACCACGGCGTCGGCCAGCTCGCTGGACAGTGGCATGCGCCCGCCATTCCAGCGCGCCACGGCGGCCTTGCGCGCGGTGCTGCGGCGCACGTAGGCGGTCATCCCTTCTACCCGTACCAACTCCAGGACCCGTCCGGCAAACACCAACGTATCGCCGGGGCGCAGGCGGGCGATGAAGGCTTCCTCGACACTGCCCAGGTGCTTTCCGCCCCCACCCTTGCTCCAATACTTGAGCTGCAGGCTGGCGTCGCTGACGATGGTTCCGATGCCCATGCGGTGACGCCTCGCCAGGCGCTCGCTGGCCACTCGCCAGACCCCGTCGGGGTGCGCCTCGACACGCTGATAGTCGGGGTACGCCGTCAATGCGTGGCCGCCGTGATTGACGAAATCCAGTGCCCATTGCCACTGGCTGTCACGCAGCTCACGGAACGCCCAGGTGCTGCGGACTTCCGCGAGCAGTTCGTCAGGCCGAAAGCCACTGCCCAGGGCCATGCTGACCAGATGCTGGACCAGCACGTCCAGGCACAGGCGCGGCGAGCGGCGAGCTTCGATATGGCCGGCGGCCAGGGCCGCCCGGGCGGCGGCAGCCTCCACCAGCTCCAGGCTATGGGTGGGCACCAGGGTGACGCGTGAGCGGCGTCCCGGGGCATGGCCAGAGCGCCCGGCGCGCTGCATGAGGCGGGCAATGCCTTTGGCCGAACCGATCTGCAGCACCCGTTCGACCGGCAGGAAGTCCACCCCCAGGTCCAGGCTGGAGGTGCAGATGACGGCCTTGAGCGTGCCCTGCTTGAGGCTCTGTTCGACCCAGTCGCGGGTCGCCCGGGCCAGTGACGCATGATGCAAGGCAATCTGCCCGGCCCAATCGGGGCGGGCGTCGAGCAGGGCCTGGTACCACAGTTCGGCCTGGGCACGGGTGTTGGTGAATACCAGGCTGCTTGAGCTGGCGTCGAGTTCATGGGCCACCTGGCCGAGCATTTTCAGGCCCATGTGCCCGGCCCAGGGGAAGCGCTCGATGGCATCGGGCAGCAAGGTGTCGACCAGCAGCTGTTTGTCCTGGCGACCTTTGACCAGCAGTCCACCGCCCGGCAACAGTACGTCGAGGGCGTGCGCCAGGTTGCCGAGCGTGGCCGACAAGCCCCAGGTGATCAGGCCCGGATGCCAGCGGCGCAGGCGGGCCAGGGCCAGTTGCAGTTGAACGCCGCGCTTGTTGCCAAGCAGCTCGTGCCATTCATCTACCACCACCAGGCGCAAGCTGGCGAAGTCTTCGGCGGCCTGGGCCCGGGTCAGCAGCAGTGTCAGGCTTTCCGGCGTGGTGATCAGCACGCTTGGCAGGCGCCGGGCCTGGCGAGCGCGCTCGGCACTGCCGGTATCGCCGCTGCGCACGCCGACCGTCCAGTTCAGGCCGAGCTCCTCCACTGGCGCTTGCAGCGCGCGCGCTGTATCAGCCGCCAGTGCGCGCATGGGGGTGATCCACAGCACCTGCAGTGCGGCCGGCTGGCGCCCGCTGGCGGCTGTGGCGAAGGCGCGCAGTGCAGCCAGCCAGACCGCATAGGTCTTGCCCGCCCCTGTGCTGGCATGCAATAGCCCTGATTCGCCACGTCCGACTGCTGCCCATACCTGGCGCTGGAAGGCGAAGGGTTTCCAGCCGCGGGCGGCGAACCAGGTATCGGCTAGGTTGGAAGCGGCGGGCATGGGGGCAAGCAGTCCTGCGCAGGTTGTGTTTCTACAGACCACTCGCCGCACGGTTTGGTTTTAACCGATCAATTGGCCAGCAGGTAGCCGCTGCGCAGCACCTGCTCGCCGGCGACATGGGCGATGACCATGCCGGCCGTGGCCATGCGCCGCACGCTGCGGGCGTAGAGCAAGCCAGGCTGGCTGTTGCGCACGGCCGTCACCCGGTCGCTGAGCGGGTCGATGACTTCAGCGATCAGTTGCCCGGCCTCCAGCTGCTGACCGGGGCGGGCGTGATACACCAGCAGCCCGCCAAGGGGCGCTGCCACGGGTTCGACAGCGGCCAGTGGGGTGGCCGGCCGCGGCAGCTCGGGCAGCGGGGTGGCGGTGCCTTCGATGACGCCAGCATGGGTAAGATAGTCGAGAATCGCCTGGCAGTCCTGGCTGGCCAGGTCATGGCTGACGTCGGCCTGGCCCCGCAGTTCTACGGTGACCGAGATGCTCCCCAGCGGGATCGGGAAGTGCTTGCCAAAGCGTTGCTGCAGCTGCCACCAGACCAGGCTGAAGCATTCGTCGAACGATTGCCCGCCGGAGTCGGTGGCCAACAGGCTGGCCTGGGCGCCCAGGTAGCGGGCCAGTGGCTCGACCTGCGGCCAGGCTTCCGGGGTGGTATACAGGTGCTCGACCGCTTCGAAATCACAGTGCAGGTCCAGCACCAGGTCGGCATCGCAGGCCAGCCGTTGCAAGGTCAGGCGCTGCGACTGCAACGGCGTGCGCGCCGGGTGGGCATCCAGGCCACGCCGCAGGTACTCGCGGATCAGCGCCACGTTGTGCGCCGGGTCCTGGCTCAGATGACCTTCGATCTGGTCGCCGATGCTGTCGGAAAGGTCGACGAAGTTGCGGTTGAAGTTCTCGCCGCTCTGCAGTTCGAAACGGCCCAGGGGCGCATCCAGCATCACCTGTTCCAGGCCGACCGGGTTGGCCACGGGTACCAGGATGATTTCGCGCAGCAGGCGACCCTGCTGTTCCAGCTCGGCGAGGCGACGCTTGAGATGCCAGGCGACCAGCATGCCGGGCAGTTCGTCGGCATGCAGCGAGGCCTGGATATACACCTTGGCGCCACCCCGTGGGCCGAAGTGGAAGCTGTGCAATTGGCGTGAAATGCCCGGTACGGGCGAGAGCAAGTCGTGGGTTGAATGGTGCATGGGGGTCCTGGCTGCGTGGCGAAAACGTTCTGCGACACGGGTCGGCACAAAGATAGAAGCATAATTTCCGTTACCGCGCCTCACCGTGAGGCCTTCTTTCAGACCAACAATGCCTGCAGGCTTGCCAGGTCATCGGCTTCATCGACCGGTTTGTCCAGGCGCCAGCGCAACATCCGCGGAAATCGCACGGCGATACCGCTCTTGTGGCGCTTGGACAGCGCGATGCCCTCGAAGCCCAGCTCAAAGACCAGTGTCGGGGTGACGCTACGCACCGGCCCGAAGGTTTCCACCGTGGTCTTGCGAATGATCGCATCCACCTTGCGCATCTCTGCGTCGCTGAGCCCGGAATAAGCCTTGGCGAAGGGCACCAGCGCACGGTCGGGCGTGCCCGCTGGCGCATTCCACACGGCGAAGGTGTAGTCGCTGTAGAGGCTGGCACGGCGGCCATGGCCGCGTTGGGCGTAGATCAGCACCGCATCGACGCTGAACGGGTCGATCTTCCACTTCCACCACAACCCCATGTCCTTGGTCCGGCCCACGCCGTACAGCGCGTCACGCTGCTTGAGCATCAAGCCCTCCACACCCAGGCTGCGCGATTGCTCGCGTTGCCGCGCCAGTTCGGCCCAGTCGTTGCCCTCGAGCAGTGGTGAAAGCAGCAGGGGGGCCAAGGGATGTTCTGCCAACAGGCGCTGCAGTTGCTGGCGCCGTTCATGTTGAGGCCGGCTGCGCCAGTCCTCGCCTTGCCACTCCAGCAAGTCATAGGCTTGCAGCACTACCGGCGCGTCCGCCAGCAACTTCTTGCCCAGTGTCTTGCGGCCGATGCGCTGTTGCAGCACGGCGAACGGCTGCACTGCCGGTGCGCCGGCATCGACGCCGGGCTTCCAGACCAGGATCTCACCGTCGAGCACCGTACCGTCGGGCAAGCTTTCGGCCAGGCTGTGCAGCTCGGGAAAGCGCTCGGTGACCAGTTCTTCGCCTCGGGACCAAATCCACAGCTGGCCATCACGCTTGACCACTTGAGCGCGTATGCCATCCCACTTCCATTCGATCAGCCAGCCAGCGGGAGGACCGAGCAGCGCTTCGAACTGCTCGGGCGGTGCCTGCAGGGCGTGAGCGAGGAAGAAGGGATAAGGTTGGCCACCCCGCTGGCTATGTTCATCGCTGGATTCTTCGGCGATCAGACGATGGTAGCTGGCGGCCGTCGGGCGGTGGCCGATATCGGTATAGCCGACCAAGCGCTGGGCCACGCGCTTGGCATCGAGGCCCGCCAGTTGCGCCAGGGCGCGAGTGACCAGCAGCTTGGACACACCGACGCGAAAGCTGCCGGTGATCAGCTTCAGGCACAGCATCAGGCTGGGGCGGTCCAGCTGTGCCCACAGCGGGGGCAGGCGTCGCTGGATTTCCTCTGGCGGCAGGCCGCGCAAGGGTAGCAGATGCGCTTCGACCCAGTGTGCCAGGCCGTCTTCGCTGGCATGGAAGGCTTGCGGCAACAGCAGCGAGATGGTTTCGGCCAGGTCGCCGACTGCCTGGTAACTTTCTTCGAACAACCAGTCGGGCAACCCCGCCAAGGCCGTGGCCAATTCGCGTAAAACGCGGGTCGGCACCAACTGGCGCGGACGCCCGCCAGCCAGGAAGTAGACGGCCCAGGCAGCATCTTCGGCGGGCGCTTTAGCAAAGTAGTCACGCAAGGCTTCGAGCTTGGCGTTGCTGGAGGTGGTCGCATCCAGGCGCAGGTACAGTTCGGCGAAGGCTTTCATTCCTCGGGCTCCGTGGCGGTGATGTCATCCTCTTCGCCGTATTCGGTCACGAAGGCACGGGCATCCAGGCCTTGTTCGTTCAGGTAGCGCACCAGCACATTCACCGACCCGTGGGTGACCATGACCCGCTCGGCAGCCGTCTGCTCGATGGCCCACAGCAACCCCGGCCAGTCGGCGTGGTCGGACAACACGAAGCCACGGTCGACACCACGCCGACGGCGGGTACCGCGCAACAGCATCCAGCCGCTGGCAAAGGCATCGCTGTATTCGCCGAATCGGCGCATCCAGCTACTCCCTGCGGCGGAGGGCGGCGCCATGATCAATGCCTGGCGCAGCAGCGGGTCGTTGCGCGGGACCTCCCCGGCATAGCGGGTGGTCGGCAGGCGCACACCGGCTTCGCGGTATACCCGGTTCAGCGGCTCGACAGCGCCATGCACAAGGATCGGCCCGATGTCCGGGTCCAGGCCATGGAGAATTCGCTGAGCCTTGCCGAAGGCATAGCAGAACAGCACGCTGGCCTTGCCTTGTTCACAGTTGCTCCGCCACCAGGCATTGATCCCGGCAAAGATATCTGCCTGGCTGGGCCAACGGTAGATCGGCAGGCCGAACGTGGACTCGGTGATGAAGGTATGGCAGCGCACCGGCTCGAAGGCTGCGCAGGTGCCGTCCGGCTCGACTTTGTAATCACCCGAAGCGACCCATACTTCGCCTTGGTACTCAAGACGCACCTGTGCCGAACCCAGCACATGGCCGGCCGGGTGCAGGCTGAGGGTGACGCCGTGATGCTGGATGCATTCACCGTAGGGCAGCGTCTGCAGGTCGATGCCTTGGCCCAGTCGGCTGCGCAGGATGCCGGCTCCGGAGGCGGCGGTCAGATAGTGCTGATTGCCGGTGCGGGCATGGTCGCCATGGCCGTGGGTGATCACGGCGCGCTCGACCGGACGCCAGGGGTCGATATAAAAGTCCCCCGGCGGGCAGTACAGGCCTTCGGGGCGGGCGATGACAAGATCCATGGCAATGCCTGGGTAGAGGGCTTACCAGTTGAGAACGTCACAGGGTGGGGGAAGTTCGGACGATGACGAGCGCCAGCCCGGGTTCCGGGATGGCGCCTCGAATGCTCAGCGCAGGTTTATTTTCCAGCCGTTGGCCTTGGCTTCGGCAATGCTGATTTTTTGCGCATAGCCGATATTCAGGCGTTTGTTGTCGTGCGCCAGGTAGGGCGAGGTATGGAAGTAGTCCCAGGTCGTCTTGCCATCATGGGACTGCAGGTCTTCCTGGCTGTAAGGAATTTCCAGTATGGCCGGCGAGCTATCTGCGGCTGCCGAGGAATCCAGGTCGCCGATCAGGCTGTAGCCGGCGCTTGCATTGCCAGCCCACAGCTGCGCATTGATGGTCGCGCCTGCCGGAACGGTCATCGATGCTGGCCAGGAGATTTCGATCTTGAGGGTTTCGCTGCTCATGTTAGTCATCCTTTTAAGTTGGGTTGTACTGCGCTCGCCGAAAGGCAAATGCAGTACGACAGGATGCTAAGTACATGGCTCGAGGGTGGTCAGGAGGAACTCTGGCCGCTAGCGGCCCGGCACCAGTGTCAATCGCTGGCTGCCATTTCTCTCAACGCTATGAAGCAGCGAAAAAGACTACACATTGTTCAGAAACGCAGACGCGCCATTCGCGCTTTACTACGGGCTCACATTTATCATGCGCAACAAAAATGTTGCGCTTGGTGTGCGTGTAATGCACATTGAGCAATCGAAGGCCCGTATGAAATACAGTGAGTTTCGCCGATGGCTACGCGCCCGAGGTGTTACGTTCGTTCCGGCCAAAGGCAGCCATTTCAAGGTTTACCTCGGTAATCGCCAGACGATTTCCCCCGACCACGGCGCCAAAGAGATTGGTGAGGGGCTGAGAAGAAAGATACTCAAAGATCTGGGCCTGAGCGAATGTTGAAATTAGGGGAGAACACCATGACCTTTGACTATCCAGTAATCATTCATCGAGAGGCGGGCAGTGTCTGGGTCAGTTGCCCAGATGTGCCCGAGATGTCTAGTGCGGGCGATACCGAGGAAGAGGCGCTGTTCGATGCTGTAGACGCCATGGAGTCCGCACTTTCATTTTATGTCGACCAGAAGATTGCGATACCGCTACCTGCCGAGAGATCGGCTGATCAGCCTGTTGTCCGCTTGCCGGCCCTGACGGCGGCGAAGGCAGCCCTGTGGAATACCATGGTTGAGCAGAAAGTGAGCAAGACCGAGATGGCGCGGCGTCTTGGCGTCAATCGCCCTCAGGTCGATCGCTTGGTGGATCTCTTGCATCGTTCGAAGATCGAGCAGGTCGAGCATGCATTGCATGTGCTCGGTCAGCGAATCGAACTCGCTGTGGTCACGGCTTGACGCCCTCCAGAAAGGAAAAGCCGCCAGTCCAGGCGGCTTTTTTCACTAGCGGCCCGGCACCAGTGTCAATCGCTGGCTGCCATAGGCCCGGCCAAAGTTCTGCGGCTGCAGCGGCAGGCTCATGAACCGCCCCTTGAACCAGGCGTCCAACCCGTCGCTGTAATGCGCACTGGCCGGGTTGCCCGACTGGCCGTTGCTGGTCAGGACCTGGAGCGGCTCGGCCTGGCCGAAGTCGACGATCATGCGTGCCGAGGCCGGCAGGCGGGTGTCGAAATCGCTGCCCCAGGCGTAAGGGGTCAGGGCCAGGGTAGTGAAATCGCCACCGGCAGCCATCGGTGAGCGGCTCAGTGGGTCGCCCAGGCCGTGGTAAGCAGGGGCCGGCCAGCGGTACTGGTGCAGTTTGCCCCACTGCCAGGCGCGTCGGTCGCTGCCCAGCTGCGCGGTGCCAGTATCCACGGCGGCCGCCAGGCTGCGGGCGAGGATGGCCGGTTTGTCCTCTTTCTGCGGCGTAGTCCGATCATCCCAGAACGGGCTGTCGTCGCGGCCCAGCAGGTGGTCGGCCTGGGCCGAATACGACAGGCGGGCGTTGCTGACAAAGGCTTGCCAGGCTGGGCTCGATTCCGGACCGAGGTCGTCGAGGAAGGTCTGCCGGGCTACTTCCTGGAGGAACAGCTGATACAGCGCGGCATCGGCCGAGACCGGGCTCAGACGGCCGTCGAAGGCCTTCAGCCGGGCCAGGGTGTCGCGCGCCTTGTCACGCTGGGATGCAGGCAGGGCGTCTATCGCCTGCTTGAGCGGCTGGGCCATGCCGGGGGCGTCGAACATTTGCTTGAGCTTGTCGCTCAGCAACGTCACCTGATCGTTCTGCAGGGCCATCAGGCTGCGGTTGTCGTGCCGACCGTTGCCGGCCAGCTGGCCGAGGCGCTCGGCGCGTTCAGGGTAGTACCAGGTACTCGACAGCTGCATGCCGTAGCCACGCGGCAGGCTGCGTTGGTTGGCATGGGCGATCCAGCCGGCCGCGGGGTCCTGGTCATAGGGGTGCAGCATCGGGTCGGCATAACCATCCCAGTCATAGCGCCCCTCCCAGCCGGGCGATGGCAGCAGGCCCTGGCCTTCACGGCGGTTCGGGTAGCGGCCGCTGACCTGCCAGCCGATGTGCTCGGGCTCGGCGAAGACGAAGTTGAGCGCGGCAGTGGCGACTTCGCGGGTGCTGTCGAAGGCGCGCTCGACATTCTGCGCGCGGGTCAGGTCGAACAGCGCGTCGAGGCTACGGTCGCCCTTGAGTTGGGGCAGGCTCAGGGCCAGGCCCAGGCTGGCGCTGCCTGCCTGGGGGAGCAGGGTGCCGTGCCGGGTGTCGTACATCACCTCGCGCACTGGGCGCTGGCCACGGACGAAGAAGGTTTCGCTGCGGGCGCGGGCCGGCAGCCACTTGCCGTCGGCCAGATAGGTCACCTGGCTGCCGGCGTGGCGCAGCTGCTCCAGATACAGGTCCTGGTTGTCGGCCATCACCGCGCTGCTGCTCCAGGCTAGCTTGCCGTTGTAGCCGGCCAGTACGATGGGCAGGCCTGGCAATGACAGGCCTGCGACCTGATATCTGCCGGTGTGGATCTGCACCGGGCTCAGCGCCCACGCTGCTCGGCTGTCGCTGGCCAGCAGGCTCTTGCCGCTGCGGCTGCGTTGCGGGCCGAGCGCCAGGTTGGCCGAACCGGGGCTGCCGAGCAGGTCGAGATCGGCAAGTTTCTGGCTGGCCGCTGCCAGCGCGGGCAAACCTGGCAGTTGGCTGCTCAGGTTCAGGCCCTTGAGTTTTTCCACCTCGGCTTCTGCCAGGGGCTCGTCCGGTGCGCCGGGCAACAACCAGGGCAGTTTGTCGTTGCCGACTTTCTGCGCCAGGGTCAGGGCGCTGAGTTCTTCCTGCAGGTTTACCGACTGGCTGAAGGCGTACAGGTTGAAGATCAATGCCGAGTCTTCAGGCTTCCAGTACTCAGGGCGATAGCCACTGCTGGCCAGGTTGGCCGGCAGCTTGTCGCGGTAGCGGAACAGGTAGGCGTTGACCCCACGGGCGTACACTTCAAAGAAGCGCTTCAGGCGCGGCGAGGCATCGGCGTACTGCTGGGCGGCGTTCTGCTTCAGGTTAGCGGCGCGCATCAGCCGGTCGATATCCAGCGCTTCGCTGCCGGCCAGCTCCGCCAGGCGGCCTTGGGCGAGCAGGCGCATGGCAAGCATCTGCTCGATGCGATCGCCGGCATGCACATAGCCGAGGGTGAACAGCGCGTCATGGAAACTGCTGCTTTCGATCAGCGGTGCGCCCATGGCGTTGCGCCGGACCGAAGCATTCTGCGCCAGGCCTTTGAGTGGCTGCACGCCGGTCGACGGTGGCACGCTGTCCTGGTAACCACCCATCTGGCAGCCGGCGAGCCCGAGCATGCCGAGCAGCGTGGCGGCGCTACTGAACCGCAGGCGGAAGGGAGGAAGGACTGGGGCGGCCATGACAAGGGCTCCTGCAAGGCGTGGCGGGGTTCGAAAGGCGCTAAGGTAGTGAGCGCGCAGGCGCCGTGCAAGGTGCGACAGCGGTTTATTTACCAGCGGTACCCGCACCGCCGCCATCGTCGCTGCAGGTACCCGAGTTCAATGAATCAAGCGCCGTGGCACTTCTTGAACTTTTTCTGGCTGCCGCACGGGCACGGGTCGTTGCGGCCGACGTCCTTCAGGGCGTTGCGCACAGGCTCCTGGTGGCCATGGTTGCAGTGAGGGCCGTGTACATGGCCATGGTCGTGATCATGCTGATGATCGTGACCGTGGTTGCAGTCAGGGCCATGAACATGGGGTTGCTGGGTCATTGCAGGGTTACTCCGGTATGAGATCGCCGGGGATTATCTCACCACTGCGCGACAAGTGCAGGTCCTGATGGATGATCAGCCCGGTCTCCAGCTCGCCCCGCAGGCGGTAATGCAGTGGCTGCCCGCTCTTGAGCAGCTTGGCCAGCGGTTTCAGGTGCTGCCACAGGTTGGTTCGCGCGGTGATCTTGAACGTGCGCCGGGCATGCCCGCCGACGCTGCGCCATAGGCTCACTTCGTCCTGCGCCAGCAGCAGGTCGTCGAGCCACACCGAATAGCTCAGGTTGCGAATGAACAGGCGGCTGTCGTTGGGGTTGTCGACGCGCAGGTGCAGGACGAATTCCTGCTGCAGCAGCCGCGCCTTTACCGTTTCCACCTTGTCCAGGTGCAGCTCAGGCTCGCGCGTATCATCGTCGCCCCAGCTCGCACAGCCCGCCAGCAGCCCCAGCAAGGCGCCGAGCAAGAGCAGGCGGGTGGCGGCAATCATGCTCAATTGCCAACGTAGCTGGCACAGCATTTCTTGAATTTCTGCCCGCTGCCGCAGGGGCAGGGGTCGTTGCGGCCGGCCTTGAGCGCAACGGTGGGGTCGATGAAATACCAGCGCCGCTCGTGCTGCACGAAAGCAGAGCGCTCACGGTGCTGATGGTCGCCCGCCTGGTCATGCCAGCGTGCGGTGAAGGTCACGAAGGCGTGTTCGGGCTGGCCGCCGAGTACTTCGGCGCTTTCCACCTCCAGGCCCAGCCAGGTGCTCTGGGCGCTCCATGCTGCCATGGCAGCACGATCCAGCCCCTCCTGCTGGGCCGGCAGGGTGGTGGCCACCAGGTAGTCGACCAGCCCCAATACATAGGCGCTGTAGCGCGAACGCATCAACGTCTGGGCGTCGGGAGCCGCAGTGCCGGCATGGTAATGCCCACAGCAGGCGTCGAGCAGGTTGCCGCTGCCACAAGGGCAAACCGAGACACTCATCATCACCACCAATACTTGCCGAAGTTTTCAGGGTTGGCCCAGAACTTGGCGTTGAGCCAGTCCGGGACCTGCTTGTAGTCATGTAGATCATAGGTGAACAAGCTCAACACCTGCTCGTCACGGCGGAATTTCTCGCTGGCCGACAGCGCCAGCGAGAAGAAATCGGTGTCTTGCCAACCGCAGGCGGGCAGGTCGGCCAGCACTGCAACCCGGCTTGCGTTGAGGTTGCGGATGCCGCCCAACAATTGCAGGCCGGTGCGTTTGGGCAGGTGTTCCAGGCAGTCCACCAGCACCGCCAGGTCGAAGCGCTGCGCAGCCAGCGCTGCCGGCAATGGCCCCGGCGCGCAGGTTTCGATGGCCACCTGGGGGTGCGCCTGGGCAAAGGCATCCAGTGCCGGGAAGCGGGTGCCCACCAGCAGCAGGCGCTGCGGGGTGAAACGCTCTAGCAGGGCGGCCAGGGCTTGTTGCGGCGTGCGCTGGGAAAAACCGTCGGTCATTGCCAATCCTCGTTCAAGTCATCCAAGACTAGCGGGCTGCTGCCCGCCGGCATAGAGGCAAGAGGCCGCGTCGTGGCTTATTGGTGGCAGGGATGGACTGCGCGGTCTTTACTCCCAGAGATCGGCCTTATGCCGATTCCCCTAGGAGAAGCTACGAAAATGAGCATAGTACGCACAGCGTTACCCCTGGTACTGCTCACCAGTGTGTTGACTGGTTGTGCAGGTTTGCAAAAAACCGACTGGCCGAAGTGTGCTGCCGTCGGGGGCGTCGCCGGTGCCGGCCTGGGCGCCATCGAGAGCTCCAGCTGGGCTGGCTGGGGCGCGCTGCTCGGTGGTGGCCTGGCGGCGGGCTATTGCTGGGCTCACGGCGATGGCGACGAGGACGGTGATGGCGTGCCGGACAGCCGCGACAAGTGCCCGCACACGCCGCGCGGCGTGAAGGTCGATGCCAATGGCTGCCCGCCTGAGCCGGCGCCTGTGGTCGAGGAAGTAGTGGTGCAGAAGGAAGAAGTGATCGTCATTCGTGATGTGCACTTCGAGTTCAATTCCTCGCGCCTGACAGCGGCTGACAAGGAGCGCCTGAACACGGTTGCCACGCGCCTGAAGCAAGAGGCCCCGAGCGCCCGTCTGAGCGTGACTGGCCACACCGACAGCGTGGGCTCCGACAAGTACAACCAGAAGTTGTCCGAGCACCGTGCCCATGCGGTAACCGATTACTTGATCCAGAGCGGTGTGCCTCGCGCCAGCTTCGTCTCGGTGGTAGGCGCAGGCGAAACCCAGCCAGTGGCGGACAATGCCACGGCCGAGGGGCGTGCCATGAACCGTCGTACCGAAATCAAGATCCAGCGTTGACGTCACGGCGCCCGCGCCTTGTGAAGTGGCGCGGGCGCATCTTCAATCGCGCTGGCGGTGGCCGATGACACAGGAGCATTCATCATGAGTGTTATGTCGAAGGCGGCGATGCCGTTGCTGTTGGTTACCAGCCTGCTTGCAGGCTGCGCCACCCACAGTGACGGCAGTGCGCCTCTCAATCAAAGGACGTGGCCCGTCTGCAGCCTGCTCGGTGGCGCGGTGGGGGGTGGCCTTGGCGCCATCGAAAATTCGAGCTGGGCGGCTGGCCTCGGCGCCCTCGGCGCGATCACCGGTGGGCTGATCTGTTATGCCCAGGACGGTGACGAGGATGGTGACGGTGTGTTCGACCGTCGAGACCGCTGCCCCGACACCCCGGCCAATACAGCGGTGAACCACATGGGCTGCCCGCTGCCGCAGTATCCGCCGACGCAACCCGCACCACAGCCCAAGCCTGAGGTGATCAGCCTCGATGACCAGGGCCAGGTGATGTTCGCGTTCAATTCCGCCGATCTCACCCCGGGTAGCGAAGAACGCCTGAAAAGCCTGCTACCGCGCCTCAACGAGTTGGGGGTCACGCGTGTCAAGGTGGTCGGGCATACCGACAACGTCGGCTCAGACAGCTACAACCAGGCGCTTTCCGAACGCCGCGCCGCCAGTGTCGCCGAATACCTGATCAGTCAGGGCCTGGCGCCGCAGAAGGTGACCAGCGAGGGCCGTGGCGCCCATGAGCCAATCGCCGACAACGCCACCGATGAAGGGCGTGCGCACAACCGACGGGTGGACCTGCACCTCAACTGACTGTGCTGGCGCGTGCCTGGGCATGCAGGTAGTGTTGGCTGCGCGGCGCGCATGCTCGGGCCGCGTGGACATAACAATAAATAGACACGTAGGGGCGGGGTATGAAGTTCATCCTGGGTCTGGGCAAGTTCCTGACCGTGGCATTCTGGGGCGTGGTGCTGTTCAACCTGATGATGCCGCAACCGTTGCCGTTGAATCTGTTGATCAATGCCTTGGGCATTTTTGTGCTGAGCCTGCATTTTCTTGAAGTACTGTTTTTCAATGGCAGCCTGCGAGGCCGTAGCCATCGCTGGTTCGACCGGCTGCAGATCCTGCTGACCGGTATCTTTCATGTCATGTCCATTCCCCGTCCGCAGGAGGCACCTCGCCATGCGTAATTTGATGTTGCTGGCGATGCTGGCCGCGCCCTTGGCCCAGGCGCAGAGCCTGGAGGTTGCCCCCCATTCCATGCTGCGGCTGCCGAACAAGTCGGCCAGCGTGCACCTGGAGCAGTTGAATGTCGCGGATTCGGCGACCTTGCTGTTGCCGTCCACATTGACCGAGCTGAAGGTCGATCATCTGCAACTGGGCCGCGATGCGCGGATTGCCATTGCGCCTGCCGAAGCACCTCTGCTTGTCGAGGTACGCAATGCTGTGCTGGGCGAGGGCAGTGAGATCAGCGCGCCAGGGGCGCCCGGTACCTACGAACGGGCTGCCCGCTCCGGGCGCAGCCTGGAATTGACCCTCGCCAAGGTCGACGCCGAACGCCTGGCCATCGATGCCCGTGGTGGCGCCGGAGCGCCGGGTTACATGGGCCTTGATGGCGCCAATGGCCAGGCGGGAGGTTGTGCCTGGGGCCAGGCAAGCAAAGGGGCTAATGGTGATGATGGTGGCAACGGGCATGACGGTGCACCCGGCGGGCGGATTCGCCTGAACCTGCCGCAAGGTTTCCCGCAGGAACGCATCGTGGTGCGCCTGGAGGGTGGTGCGCCGGGCAAGGCCGGGGCTGCGGGCAAGGCCGGTAAAGGCGGGGCGAGCAAGGGGTGCCTGGTGTATCGCACCGACGCCGGAGCCAATGGCCGACCGGGGCAGGAAGGGCAACCTGGGTTGGCTGGGGCCGAGGGTGAACTGATTTTGCAGCGACTCTGAGGCCGAGGGCCTGACTTTAGAGTTCCAGGGCCTGCGAGATCGAGCGCCGTCCGCGCGGCGCTCGCTCTCACAGGCCCTGAAAATCCCGCCTGGAACCCCTCACATCAACAGCCGTGAACTGGCCACTGCAACGACCGCCAGGCCCAGCAGCAGGTTGACCCCCACCATCCGTCGAATCCGCCCGAGCACCGCAGCGCCCGCCGGCCAGTCTTCAGCCTGCACCGCCGCCTTGAGCTCCGGCAGCAGCAATGCCTGGATGCGCATGAACAGCGCGAACATGGCAATCCCGCCGCCAATCATCACGTGTACATATTTGGGTGCAGTCTCGAAGCCGCTGAAACGCATGTGCAACATGCCGATACCACTTATCGCCAGAATCGCCACGGCCAGCCAGACCCAGACGAAGAAGCGTCTGAAAACTTCCACCCACAGGCGCAGGCGGGCAGGCCCTTCAAGGGCTGCAACCGTTGCCGGGCGCAGCACCAGCCAGGCGAAGAACATGCCGCCGACCCATATCAGGGCGGCCAGGACATGCAATGTGTAGGGCAGGGCAAAGGCAAGCATCCGGATCTCCATGCGGCACAAAGGGCAATAGCGGGGTATGATAGCCGCCCCATGCGAAACACTGAAAATTTATCCAGCCCTCCGGGCGCCTGCAGACCATGATCAGCAACGAACTCAAAGTCACCATCCAGGGCGCCTACACGCGTTTTCTCGAAGCCAAGGGCCTCAAGCCGCGGTATGGCCAGCGCCTGATGATCGCCGAAGTGGCCAAGGTGCTCGGCGACATCGCCTGTGACGACGAAGGCCGTCGCGCCGGCGAGCCCGCCGTGGTTGCGGTGGAAGCGGGCACCGGTACCGGCAAGACGGTCGCCTACGCGCTGGCCGCGATCCCGGCCGCCAAGGCCGCCGGCAAGCGCCTGGTGATCGCCACCGCGACCGTGGCATTGCAGGAGCAGATCGTCATCAAGGACCTGCCGGACCTGATGCGCAACAGCGGCCTGAACTTCAGCTTCGCCCTGGCCAAGGGCCGCGGCCGTTACCTGTGCCTGTCCAAGCTCGACATCCTGCTGCAGGAGGGCCACGCGCAGTCGGCCACTGCCCAGCTGTTCGAGGAAGAAGGCTTCCACATCGAGGTCGACGAGCGCAGCCAGAAGCTGTTCAACAGCATGATCGAGAAGCTCGCCGGCAACCGTTGGGACGGCGACCGCGACAGCTGGTCGGAGGCCATCGAGGACCAGGACTGGGCGCGGCTGACCACCGATCACAGCCAGTGCACCGGCCGCCACTGCCCGAACTTCCAGCAGTGCGTGTTCTACAAGGCCCGTGAAGGCATGGGCAAGGTCGATGTGATCGTCACCAACCACGACATGGTCCTGGCCGACCTGGCCCTGGGCGGCGGCGCAGTGCTGCCTGACCCGCGCGACACGGTGTACGTGTTCGATGAAGGCCACCACCTGCCCGACAAGGCCATCGGCCATTTCGCCCATTATTCGCGCCTGCGCTCCACTGCCGACTGGCTGGAGCAGACTGCCAAGAACCTCACCAAGTTGCTGGCCCAGCACCCCTTGCCGGGCGACCTGGGCAAGTACATCGAACAGGTGCCAGAGCTGGCGCGGGAAGTGCGCACCCAGCAGCAGTTCATGTTCACCCTGTGCGAGCAGGTCGCCGATTTCCGCCCGAGCGAGGATACCGAAGGCCGGGAGCGCCCGCGTTATCGCTTCGAGGGCGGCGTGGTGCCGGAGCAGATCCGCGAAGTCGGCATCGAGCTGAAAAAGGGCTTCGCCCGCCTCAATGACCTGTTCACCCGCCTGGCCGACCTGCTCAAGGAAGGCATGGATGGCGAAGTCAACATCGGCATCGCCAGCCATCAGGCCGAGGAGTGGTACCCACTGTTCGGCAGCCTGGTCACTCGCGCCCAGGGCAACTGGGAGCTGTGGACTGCGTTCACCACCGAGGACCCGGAGGACAGCCCGCCCATGGCGCGTTGGCTGACCCTGGCCGAAAGCGGCGCGCTGTTCGACATCGAGGTCAATGCCAGCCCGATTCTTGCCGCCGACATGCTGCGCCGCAGCCTCTGGAGCGTTGCCCATGGCGCGCTGGTGACCTCGGCCACGCTGACCGCACTGGGCAAGTTCGACCGTTTCCGCATGCGCTCGGGGCTGCCCCGCGATGCCGTCACCTGCGTGGTGCCCAGCCCGTTCGTGCATGGCGATGCCGGCCTGCTGCGGGTCCCCGACCTCAAGGCCGATCCGCGCGACGCGGCGGCACACACGGCGGCGATCATTCGCGAACTGCCAGGCATCGTCGAAGATGCCCGCGGCGCGCTGGTGCTGTTCTCTTCGCGCAAACAGATGCAGGAAGTGTTCGACGGCCTGGACCGCGACTGGCGCAAGCTGGTGCTGATCCAGGGCAACCTGTCCAAGCAGGAAACCTTGAACAAGCACAAGGCAAGGGTCGACGATGGCCAGCACAGCGTGTTGTTCGGCCTGGCCAGCTTCGCCGAGGGTGTCGACCTGCCAGGTGCCTACTGTGAGCATGTGGTCATCGCCAAGATCCCCTTCGCCGTGCCCGACGACCCGGTCGAAGCAGCACTGGCCGAATGGATCGAGGCCCGTGGCGGCAACCCGTTCATGGAGATTGCCGTGCCCGACGCCTCGCTGCGTCTGATCCAGGCCTGCGGTCGCCTGTTGCGAACCGAGCAGGATCGCGGCGTCATCACCTTGCTTGATCGGCGCCTGGTCACGCAGCGCTATGGCAAAGCTATTCTCAATGCGCTGCCGCCTTTCCGGCGGGAGATTTCCTGAGGGCAGGAGCACGATGCGCCGGCCCGTTGTCCATTACTCAGTCGCGGGCCCATGAGGGCCTGGAAGGAGAGCCCCAGCCTTATGATTCGCCACACCTTGCCCGTGGTATTCACGCTGTTGTTCAGCGCGCCTTTGCTGGCCGGGCAACAGACGCTGTTCAGCTTCGTCCGCCCGGCCTCGGTGGTCAATGTGGCGACCGAAGGTACCGGCATGCCGCAGTACAATGCGGAGCAGACGGCTGAGGGCGAGGTGCTCAGGCGGGTGGTGTTCAATCCGGTCGAACGGCCAACCTTGCGCCTGAGCCCGCAAAGCGGCGTGTGGGACTGGTCGGCGGGGCGGTACCTCACCTTGCGCATGCAAAGCGCCCAGGATTGGGCGTTGACCGTCGACGTGACGCTGCTCGGCAGTGACGGGCGCACGCTGACCAGTCGTATCGACCTGCCTGCCGGGCCTGCGCAAACCGTCATGGTTCCGCTCACGGCCAGTTCGCCGTTGAGCCAGGGCATGCGGGCCGGCCCGCCGATGCCATGGGTCTATGACGGGCAGCGGTTGCTGCTGACCAGCAGTGCCGGTGAACTGGATCTCAAGCAGGTGGTGTCCGTCAGCCTGACCATACCCAACCCGAAAGTGGCGCAGAACCTGCTGATCGAGAAGGTCGGCATTCAGGACGACGATCTGGCCTACCAGGCGGCTTACCACGAGCTGATTGATGTCTACGGCCAGTCCACCCGCGGGCATTGGCCCGAGAAGATTGCCAGTGACGAGCAGCTCAAGGCGGCTGACGCGCGCGAACAGCAGCAACTCAAGAGCTGGCTGGCTGACCGTGATAAACAGCAACTGGACAGCTACGGTGGCGTGCTGGCCGGGCCGGCGTTTGCGGCCAAGGGCTTTTTCCGCACCGAGAAGCGCGACGGGCGCTGGTACCTGGTTACCCCGCAAGGCCACCCGTTCTATTCGCTGGGGGTCAATGCCGTGGCCGCCGATGGCGGGCGTACCTACGTTGCCGGCCGCGAGAGGATGTTCAAAGCCTTGCCAGGTGAAGGCGACGCGCTGACGGCTTTTTATGGTGAAGGCAACAACGACGATGGCAACGCCTCGTCGCAAGGGCGCAATTTCAAGCAAGGGCGCTGGTTCGATTTCTATGCCGCGAACATCCAGCGCACCTATGGCAAACCTTGTCCGCCTGCCGTGCAAGGCCAGGCCACCCCCGAGTGCCCGGCGCTGGCGCTGGATACCGAGCGGTGGCAGGCGCACACGCTGGACCGCCTGCAGGCCTGGGGCTTCAATACCTTGGGCAACTGGAGCGACCCTGCCATCGGCCAGGCCAAACGCATGCCCTACACTTTGCCGCTATCGATCGTCGGTGACTATGCCAGCATCAGCACCGGTATGGACTGGTGGGGCCGCATGCCTGACCCGTTCGACCCACGCTTTGCCATGGCCACGGAGCGCGCCGTGGCCATTGCCACGCGGGATCACCGTGACGACCCCTGGCTGATCGGCTATTTCGCCGACAACGAGCTGGCCTGGGCGGCGCCGGGCAACGACCCCAAGGCGCGCTATGGCCTGGCCTACGGGACACTGCGTCTGACCACCGACGTGCCGGCCAAGCGCGCTTTCCTCAAGCAGCTGCGCGACAAGTACCGCAACCAGGAGGGGCTGTCCAAGGCCTGGGGGATCGACCTGCAAGCCTGGGAGTTGATGGAAGACCCAGGCTTCGAGGCCCCGCTGCCGAATCCCGAGCACCCGGAAATCGAGCGCGATTACCAGTATTTCCAGCAGGTATTCGCCGAGACCTACTTCAAGACCATCGCCGATGCACTGAAGTGGCATGCACCCAACCACCTGCTGTTGGGTGGCCGCTATGCCGTGAGCACCCCGGAAGCAGTCAAGGCCTGCGCCGAGTTCTGCGATGTCCTGAGTTTCAACTTCTATACCCTCAAGCCCGAGGATGGCTATGACTTTGCCCGCTTGGCCGAACTTGACAAGCCGGTGCTGGTGTCCGAGTTCCAGTTCGGTTCCCGCGACCGCGGGCCGTTCTGGCCAGGGCCGGTGGAAGTAGCCAGGGAAGAGGACCGCGGGCCGGCCTATGGCAATTTCCTCAAGGCCGCGCTGGCGCAGCCGATGATCGTGGGCGCGCACTGGTTCCAATACCTTGACCAACCTGCCAGCGGGCGCTTGCTCGATGGCGAGAACGGCCACCTGGGCCTGGTGGCGATCACCGATGTGGCGTACCCGGGTTTCGTCGAGGCGGTGCGCAAGAGCAACCTGCAGGCCGTTGGTCAGTTGCGCAGTGAACTGGAGAAAAAAGCCCCCTGAATGTCTACCGGGGCGCTCAGCGCCCCTGGCCCATTGGATCCTGCCGCTTCGGCAGCGTCCATCCGGCTTCGCCCAGTAGGCAAAACCGCTAACTACTGAAACAATGCACGCCTTTGTCAGCATGGTCGTACGGAGAACAGCGGGTGCAGATCCAGGGTCACTATGAGCTGAAGTTCGAAGCGGTGCGTGAAGCGTTCGCGGCACTGTTCGAGGATCCCCAGGAGCGTGGCGCTGCGCTGTGCATCCAGGTCGGTGGCGAGACCGTGGTCGACCTGTGGGCAGGCACCGCCGACAAGGACGGCCAGCAGGCCTGGCACAGCGATACCATTGCCAACCTGTTTTCCTGCACCAAGACCTTCACCGCCGTGACCGCGTTGCAGCTGGTGGGTGAGGGCAAGCTGGCCCTGGATGCCCCGGTGGCCCGTTACTGGCCGGAGTTCGCCCAGGCCGGCAAGCAGAACATCACCCTGCGTCAATTGCTCAGCCACCGTGCAGGCCTGCCAGCCATCCGCGAGCTGCTACCGGCTGAAGCCCTGTACGACTGGCAGGCCATGGTCGATGCCCTGGCCGCCGAAACGCCCTGGTGGACGCCTGGCACCGAGCACGGTTATGCCGCCATCACCTATGGCTGGCTGATCGGTGAACTGATCCGCCGCGTCGATGGCCGCAGCCCGGGTGACTCCATCGTCGCTCGTACTGCCCGGCCGCTGGGCCTGGACTTCCACGTCGGCCTGGCCGACGAAGAGTTCCACCGCGTGGCGCACATCGCCCGTGGCAAGGGCAACGCGGGTGATGCCGCAGCCCAGCGCCTGCTGCAGGTGACCATGCGTGAGCCCGCGGCGCTGTCGACTCGCGCCTTCACCAACCCGCCGGCAATCCTGACCAGCACCAATAAGCCTGAATGGCGGCGCATGCAGCAGCCGGCGGCCAACGGCCATGGCAATGCACGCAGCCTGGCAGGTTTCTATGCCGGCCTGCTCGATGGCAGCCTGCTCGAATCCGAACTGCTCGACGAACTGACCCGCGAACACAGCCTGGGCGAGGACCGTACCTTGTTGACCCGGACCCGTTTCGGCCTGGGTTGCATGCTCGACCAGCCCAATGTGGCCAACGCCACCTTTGGCCTCGGCGCCCGTGCCTTTGGCCATCCAGGTGCTGGCGGTTCGGTCGGTTTTGCCGACCCGGAGCACGACGTGGCGTTCGGCTTCGTGGTCAATACCCTTGGCCCTTACGTGCTCATGGACCCAAGAGCCCAGCAACTGGTACGGGTGCTTGGCACTTGCCTTTGATCGGGTAAAGCGGGTATTACGCAGCCCCTTTGACTATCCTCAATGCCAACGCCTGAAGTGCGTTGGCAAAATATCTTTCAATTTCATGGTGTATCGCTGATGTCTTCACATAAAACCTTAGCTCTCGCCCTGTGCCTGGCCGCTATGACCGGTTGCGCCAGCAATTCCCAGGACGCCGCCAAGGATGGCGGCAGCAACTGGTGGCCGTTCGGTTCGGACAAGGTCGCTGACAAGGAAGTGAAAGCGGCGGTCACCGACAAAGTCGCCAAGGCGGACGCCAAGTCCGAGAGCGCCAGCCACTGGTGGTGGCCATTTGGCGGTGACGACAAGCAGGCCAAAGGGCCGGTCGTGCCGAAAATCGACGAAAAGGCCACCCAGGCCTGGTTGGACCAGTACGAGCCCAAGCTGCGTGAAGCGATCAAGGACAGCAAGCTTGAGCTTGAGCGCCGCGACAATGTGCTGGTGGTGACCATCCCGGTCGACAGCTCGTACAACCCGGACCGCCCGAACATGCTGTTGCCGATGACCCTGGCTCCGATCACCCGCGTGGCCAAGGCTGTCGAAGGCGACTCGAAGACGGCTGTGCTGGTGCTTGGCCATGCCGACAGCAGTGGTGTTGCCGCTGCCAATCAGAAGCTGAGCCTGGAGCGTGCTGCCTCGGTATCGGCGATCTTCCGTCTGAGTGGCCTGCAGCGTGACCGCCTGTCGCTCAAGGGCATGGGCGCGGAAATGCCGCGTGCCGCCAACGACAGCGCCGAAGGCCGGGCCCTGAACCGTCGCGTGGAAATGCTGCTGACGCCGCAGAACACCATGGTTGCCTTGCTGGCCAAGTATCAGCGGGCTGCCCCGGCTGCAACTCCGGCTTCGATGGTTGCCGTGCAGGATGCCAAGGCACCTGCCGCCAAGCCTGTCGAAACCAAGAAAGCGGCCGCCAAGCCAGCAGCGAAGAGAGCCGCTGCCAAACCTGCTGCGAAGACCACCGCCAAGAAAAAAGCCGCGCCAGCCAAGCCGGCCGCCAAGAAAGCCGCTACCACTGACAAGAAGGTAGCTGCCAATAGCCCTGCGAAGACCAACTGATCGTCAAGGAAACGCAGCCATGACCCAATCCCTGGCCGATATGCGCCGCGACTACACCCGTGATGGTCTGGCGGAAGCCCAGGCCCCGGGTGAGCCGTTCGCCCTGTTCCAGCAGTGGTTTGCCGATGCGGTGAAGACCGAGCAGCCTCCTGTGGAGGCTAATGCCCTGACACTCGCCACCGTCGATGGCGAAGGCCGCCCGCACTGTCGTGTGCTGCTGCTCAAGGGCCTTGATGACCGTGGATTCACCTTCTTCACCAACTATGACAGCGCCAAGGGCCAGCAACTGCTGGCCAACCCGTTCGCTGCCATGACCTTCTTCTGGCCGGCGCTGGAGCGTCAGGTACGGATCGAAGGGCGGGTGGAAAAGGTCACGGCCAAGGAGTCGGATGAATACTACCAGGTACGCCCGCTGGGCAGCCGCCTGGGGGCCTGGGCCTCGCCGCAGAGCCGCGTGATTGCCAATCGCGAGGAACTCGAAGGGTTGGTCAAGGCCACCGAAGCGCGCTTCTCCGATACCCAGCCGCATTGCCCGGAACATTGGGGGGGCTACCGTCTGCTGCCTGAGCGGATCGAGTTCTGGCAGGGCCGTGCCAGCCGGTTGCATGACCGCCTGAACTACCGGCTGGTAGATGGGCAGTGGACGCGAGAGCGCCTGGCGCCCTGACATCCACGGGGCTGTCAGGCAGCCCCGTTGCCCTCATGCCGACACTTCTTCACAGATGATGAAGTAATCCGTGGCTATCCTTTGTCTGATCTGTAACGCCCCCATTACTGTCCGTACAAGGCTGTACAGGGGCTGAATGAAGTTTTATTTTTTGTGCGGGCGCCGTGACAGCTGTCAACGCGTAGCGTCTAATGGACACCTGTTTTCTGGAGACTGTACCCATGCGTAAATCCGCTTTGCTGGTGGCGACTTTCACCACCATGTCGCTGCTGCTCGGTGGCTGTGCCTCGAGCCTGACCGGTGACAGCTACTCCCGTGATGAGGCCCGTCGCGTGCAGACCGTGCGCATGGGGACCATCGAATCCCTGCGCCCGGTCAAGATCGAAGGCACCAAGACGCCGATCGGCGGTGGTGCTGGCGCTATCGTCGGTGGTGTCGCCGGCAGCGCCATTGGCGGTGGCCGTGGCAGCATCGTCACCGCAGTGATCGGTGCGGTGGCCGGTGGCCTGGCAGGTTCCGCTGCCGAAGAAGGCCTGACCCGCACCCAGGGTGTGGAAATCACCGTGCGTGAAGACGACGGTAGCATGCGCGCCTATGTGCAAGCCGTGCAGCAGAACGAGATCTTCCGCGTTGGCGACCGCGTACGCATCATGACCGTCGATGGTACCAGCCGCGTTTCGCACTGACCGTAGCGGCAAATAAAAACCCCGAACGGGCCAGGCCTGTTCGGGGTTTTTTGTTTACCTGCACCGGCCTCTTCGCGGGTAAACCCGCTCCCACAGGGATCGCATCAAGCTTGAGAGCTTTGCAGTACCTGTGGGAGCGGGTTTACCCGCGAAGAGGCCGGAAGCTTTAAAGGCCGAGGATGTCGCGAGCCACGGCTTCGGCAATGCGGATACCGTCCACGCCTGCCGAGAGAATCCCCCCGGCATACCCCGCACCTTCACCTGCCGGGAACAGCCCCTTGAGGTTCAGGCTCTGGAAGTCCGCGCCACGGGTAATGCGCAGTGGCGATGAGGTGCGTGTCTCGATCCCGGTCAACACCGCATCGTGCAGGTTGTAGCCTTTGATCTGGCGGTCGAAGGCCGGCAACGCCTCGCGGATCGCCTCGATGGCGAAGTCCGGCAGGCTCGGCGCCAGGTCACCCAGGGTCACCCCCGGCTTGTACGAAGGCTCGACGCTGCCCAGCGCGGTGGACGGCCTGCCGGCGACGAAGTCGCCGACCAGCTGCGCCGGGGCCTGGTAGTTGCTGCCACCCATCACGTAGGCATGGGCTTCCAGGCGCTCCTGCAACTCGATGCCGGCCAGCGGGCCGCCCGGGTAGTCGCGCTCGGGGTCGATGCCGACGACGATGCCGGAGTTGGCGTTGCGCTCGTTACGCGAATACTGGCTCATACCGTTGGTCACCACGCGGCCCGGCTCGCTGGTGGCGGCCACCACGGTGCCGCCTGGGCACATGCAGAAGCTGTACACCGAACGGCCATTCTTGGCGTGGTACACCAGCTTGTAGTCGGCGGCGCCGAGTTTCGGGTGACCGGCGTATTTGCCCAGGCGCGCCTTGTCGATCAGCGTTTGAGGGTGTTCGATACGGAAGCCCACCGAGAACGGCTTGGCTTCCATGTACACGCCCTTGGCGTGCAGCATGCGGAAGGTGTCGCGGGCGCTGTGGCCCAGGGCCAGGACCACATGCCGCGAGTGCAGCTGCTCGCCGCTTTCCAGCACCACGCCGGTCAGCTGACCGTCCTCGATCAGCAGGTCGGTGACCTTTTCCTGGAAGCGTACTTCGGCGCCAAGGGCAATCATGTCCTGGCGCATCTGCTCGACCATGCCGGTCAGGCGGAAGGTGCCGATGTGCGGTTTGTTGATGTACAGGATCTCGTCCGGTGCACCGGCCTTGACGAACTCTTCCAGGACCTTGCGGCCGTGGTGGTTCGGGTCCTTGATCTGGCTGTAGAGCTTGCCGTCGGAGAAGGTCCCGGCGCCGCCTTCGCCGAACTGCACGTTGGACTCGGGGTTGAGCACGCTTTTGCGCCACAGGCCCCAGGTGTCCTTGGTGCGCTGGCGCACTTCCTTGCCGCGTTCGAGGATGATCGGCTTGAAGCCCATCTGGGCCAGCAACAGGCCGGCAAAGATACCGCAGGGGCCGAAGCCAACCACGATCGGACGTTGTTTCAGGTCGGCAGGGGCATGGCCGACGAACTTGTAGGTGACGTCGGGTGCCACGCTGATGTTGTGATCGTCGGCGAACTTGCTGAGCAGCTCGGCTTCGTTGCTGGCTTCCAGGTCGATGGTGTAGATGAACAGCAGCTCGCTGTTCTTCTTGCGCGCATCGTAGCTGCGCTTGAACAGATTGAAGCTGAGCAGTTGCTCGTCGCGGATGCCCAGGCGCTGGACAATGGCATCACGCAGGGCTTCGTCGGGATGGTCCAGGGGCAGCTTGAGTTCGGTGATTCGTAGCATGGCAGGGTCCAGTATCCCGGCCATGGGCGGCCGGCGGCTTTACACAAACCGCCAAGTATAAGCTGTATGCCGCCCTGACTGGCAGGATAAAAGCGCCCGGCGATCAGTTGTCGCGGGCACCGCCGTAGTAACCGCAGCCGCGCAGGGTCTGGCCGTCGATGCGCAGCTCGGCGCGCAGATGACGCACGGCGCCGGTGGCGCCATCGACGCAGCGTTGCGGGGCGACCCACAGCTCAACGTGCTGGCCGTTGGCGTCGCTGGTCAGGGTCAGGCCGCCGCCGGGCACTTCTTCTTCAAGGAACGGCAGGGGCAGCGGGTCCTTGCCGACGCGGTTGAGCACCATGCCCTTGCCGCTGGCCTTGATGTCCCAGTCCGGCTCGTGGCCGTTGGCACGCAGGGTCAGCTGCTTGAAGTTGGGGTCGTCGCAGGCGCGGGTGGAAGGTTCCAGGCGGTACAGGCGGCTGACTTCCAGCTGGCCATCGTTGTCGGCCTGCTTGTTGCCGGTGAGGCGGCCGCGCACGTCGGCGAACAGCTTGGCCTTGGCATCTTTGGCCAGGCTCACGGACTCCTGGAGGATGCCCGTGCCGGCGACATCGTTGATCACGAAGTGGCGGCTTTCACCGCAGGGTTTGAACAACAGCCGGCCGCCGCCTGCGCTCAGCTCGCCCTGCATGCGCGTGGTGCCGATGTTCGGGTCACGGGGCTGCTCGGCCAGCAACTGGCAGCCTGCGAACATGGGCAACAAGGCAGTGAGCAGCAGGGTAGGGGTGAGGCGCATGGGGCGGGCTCCGGAGAATCTTTGCCAAAGAGCTCGCCACGTTACTCAGGCTGGCGGCGGATCTCAAGTTAATGGTTGCCTCTGTCGGCCTCTTCGCGGGCACG